>JAIRPS010000021.1 GCA_031256885.1 Bifidobacteriaceae bacterium
CCAAAGGTTACCACTTTGTCACAGTCCCCCAGCTTTTTGACAATCATCTAACCAACGGCAAAGTTTATTATGGGCGTTGAGCTGGCCGGCCTTGCGCCATGTCGGGGCAGCCGCAGGCAGGTCAGCTGCACCGGCAACTAGCTGTGGCTGCCAATCATCCTCTAGGCTGGGTGCATGACTCACGGTGACCCATCTATCCGTCCCCAGGACGACCTTTTTGGCCATTTCAACGGGGGCTGGCTGAGCCGGTTTGAGATGCCGGCTGACCGTTCGGCTGACGGGGCTTTTCGGGAACTTTTTGATGCCGCTGAAAGCCAGGTTCATCAACTGATCCAAGCCTGCAGTGCGGCGCTTGCCGCTGGCCAGGCAGACAATGATCAGCAACTGATTGGGGCATTGTTTGCTTCTTTCATGGACGAACAGCGCATTAGTCAACTGGGTAACCAAGTGCTCAACAGCGATTTTGACCTAGTTGATGAGGCAACCGACCATCAGAGTTTGGCCGGTGTATTAGGTCAGTTGGAGCGCCTGGGCATTGGTGGTTTGCTGAGCTCATGGGTAGACACTGACCCGGCTAACCCTGAACGTTATGCCGTGTTTCTCAGCCAAGCTGGCATCGGTTTGCCGGACGAGTCCTATTACCGGGAGGAACAGTTCAGCCAAATCCGCGAACTTTACCGCCAGCACATTAGCCGTCTGCTTGGGCTGGTTTGGCCAGATGACCGCCCCGCTTTGCCGCCCGATGCGGCGCCACGCATCTGGCAGGTTGAAGCCGCCTTAGCTAAAGACCATTGGGATGTGGTGGCCACGCGCGACGAGTTGAAATCTTTCAACCCAATGACGCTCAGTCAACTAAGTGCGCGCGCCAAGCAGTTTGACTGGTCCGCCTGGGCCACTGGGTTAGGGGCCCCACCTGCGGTTTTGGAACATTTGATTGTTCGCCAACCATCCTTTGTGGAGGCGCTGGGGCAGCATTGGGCAAATATCAGTTTGACTGATTGGAAGCTTTGGGCCTATTGGCGAATTATTCGTGCGCGTGTCGGTTTACTCAGTGAAGAGATTGTGCAAGCTAATTTTGAATTCTGGGGTCCGGTTATTTCCGGGGCTCAGGAAGTGCGCACACGCTGGAAGCGTGGTGTTTCAATGGTGGAGTCGGTGCTGGGTGAAGCAGTTGGCAAACTTTATGTCGCTAAGCATTTTCCACCCGAAGCCAAAGCTGAGGTTTCAGCGATTGTTGAGCATTTATTGGCAGCCTACCGCCAATCAATTAGCAATCTCAGCTGGATGGGAGAGGAAACTCGTCAGCGCGCTCTCGCTAAACTGGCGTTGTTTACCCCTAAAATTGGTTACCCTAACCGTTGGCGCGATTATTCAAAGTTGCAGCTTGATCCCACTGATTTAGTTGGCAACGCCCGCGCTGCGGCGGCTTTTGAAACTGACCGTGAACTAGCCAAAGCACTTGGCCCAGTCGACCGCGACGAATGGTTCATGACACCACAAACTGTTAACGCTTACTACAATCCCGGCATGAATGAGATTGTTTTTCCTGCCGCGATTCTTCAACCACCGTTCTATACCGCTGGCGGTGATCAGGCAAGCAATTATGGCGGGATTGGTGCGGTGATTGGCCACGAAATCGGCCATGGCTTTGATGATCAGGGTTCTCAGTACGATGGCGCAGGGCGGCTGGTTGATTGGTGGACCGAAACGGATCGAGCGGAGTTTGAACGGCGCACTAAGGCTTTGATCGATCAGTACAACGCCTATACACCTCGTCAGCTTGCCAACAATCCAAATGCCCCACATGTTAATGGGGAGCTAACGATCGGTGAGAATATTGGTGATCTTGGCGGACTCGCTATTGCCTGGCTGGCCTACCAGCTCAGCGGCGCGGTGGCTGATGATGCCGCAGCCCGTCGCTTTTTTGCCGGTTGGGCCGCCTCCTGGCGCACCGTTGTGCGTGATGAAGAAGAGATTCGGCGGCTGACCACCGACCCGCATTCGCCGGCTGAATTCCGCTGTAATGGGGTTGCGCGCAATCTTGACATTTTCTACCAGGCTTTTGACGTCAATGAAAGTGACGCGCTGTATTTGCCGCCCGAACAGCGAGTATCAATCTGGTGACGCAGGCTCTGGCTGAACTAATTGACCCTGATTGGGCGCAGGCACTTGCACCAGTGGCCGCCCAAATACACCAAATGGGTGATTTTTTGCGTTCGGAGAACGCTGCCGGCCGTGGCTATTTACCATCCGGAGCAGATGTGCTGCGCGCTTTTACTTACCCATTGGCGCAAGTCAAAGTGTTGATTGTGGGGCAGGATCCTTATCCAACCCCTGGCCATGCCATGGGTTTGAGTTTTTCAGTACCAGCCACCGTTCAACCGCTACCTGCCTCACTGCAAAATATTTTGACAGAGCTACGCAATGACACAGGCGGCAGTTTACCCACCGGTGACCTGACTGGTTGGGCGCAGCAAGGCGTGATGCTGCTCAACCGTGTGCTGACCGTTCAACCCGGCAAACCGGCTGCTCACCGCGGCAAAGGCTGGGAGCAAGTGACTGGGCGGGCAATCACTGCTTTGGTGGAAAGAGCCACCCCCTTGGTGGCCATTTTGTGGGGTAACGATGCTCGCTCACTGGCTGCTCAGTTGGGTAACACGCCACGCATTGAATCACCGCACCCATCGCCGCTTTCGGCCTACCGAGGTTTTTTCGGTTCGCGCCCATTTACGCGGTGCAACCAATTATTGGCCGAGCAGGGTGCTGCCGCAGTCAACTGGCTGGGCTAGCATCCTGGCAGCCGACTACCCGCCGCGCCGGGTGCTGCCGCTGTCAGCTGGCTCGGCTAGTCGCCTCATGTCGCTAGACTCGCAGCATGGATCTTCA
>JAIRPS010000028.1 GCA_031256885.1 Bifidobacteriaceae bacterium
GATGGCCAACCGATCGAGGCACAGGCCGGACTTACCGTTCTGCAAGCACTGAAACAGGCTGGCATTGCCGTGCCTGCCTTATGCAACGACATCCGTTTGGAACGTTCCAACGGCAACTGCGGTCTTTGCGTGGTTGAACTTGCCGATGCCGAAGGATCGCTGAAACGTGATGTCAAGGCTTGTATTACGCCGGTTGCCCAAGGCCAGGTGATTGCCACCCATTCACGTTCTTTGGATGCTTACCGCCGGCTACGGCTGGAACAGCTGCTGACCGACCACAATGCTGATTGCGAAGCTCCCTGCCAGCAAACTTGCCCAGCTCACATTGACATTCAGCAGTATCTTGGGCACACCGAGAACGGTAATTTTGAGGCTGCTATTCGCGTTATCAAGGATTCCAACCCGTTCCCGTCGGTTTGCGGTCGGGTTTGCCCACACCCTTGCGAATCGCGTTGTCGGCGCAATCTGGTTGACGAACCGGTAGCTATCAACAATGTCAAACGTTTCCTGGCGGATCGTGACATGGCCAGCGGCAAACCTTGGCAGCCGCGCTTGGCGCCGCCCAGCGGCAAACATGTGGCAATCATTGGTGGCGGGCCTTCAGGGCTCTCGGCCGCCTACTATTTGGCGCAGCAAGGTCACCAGGTTACGGTGTATGAAAAGCAGCCGCAGCCTGGTGGCATGATGCGTTACGGCATTCCCGAGTATCGCCTGCCCAAAGCGACGCTCGATGCCGAAATCAAAACCATCACCGATCTTGGCGTGGTCATTAAAACAGACCGCACGCTGGGAGTTCACCTTCATCTCGAAGATTTGCGACGCTGTCACGATGCCGTTTACCTGGCTTTCGGTTCCTGGCAAGCCACTCCCTTGTCAATGGATGGCGAAAACCTGCCTGGCGTGTTGCTCGGCATCAACTATCTTGAGCGCGTCATCAAGGGTGCACCAGTCGATTTGGGTAGTGAGGTTGTGGTTGTCGGTGGTGGCAACACGGCGATTGACTGTGTGCGCACAGCAATCCGTAAAGGTGCCCAGAAAGTTTCGCTGCTTTACCGCCGCACCATGGAAGAGATGCCAGCCGAACCGCAAGAAACCGCCGATGCAATCGCCGAAGGTGCGGAAATGATTTTCCTGGCGGCACCGCAACACATCAGCCAAACTGCGGCAGGGCGCAAACTGGTGCATTGCCTGCGCATGGAGCTCGGTGAACCGGATCGCACCGGGCGGCGGCGGCCTGTGCCAGTTGAAGGCAGCGATTTCACTATTGAATGCGATGCTGTGATTGGGGCAATTGGTCAATCCACCAACACACAGTTCCTTTACAACGACCTGCCAGTGCAGTTGAGCAAATGGGGTGACATCCGTATTGATGGTGCCACCATGCAAACCTCTGAAGAAGGCATTTTCGCTGGTGGTGACTGTGTGACCGGTCCTGCTACGGTGATTGAAGCGGTTGGCGCTGGTAAGCGGGCGGCCACGGCAATTGATGAGTTTTTGCGCACCGGTGCGGTCAAGCCATCGCATGAGAGTTACAACTGTTCACGCGGCAGTTTGGAAGATTTGGAACGTCACGAGTTTGCGGCTTTCCCGCGTTTGACGCGCGGACATATGCCGGAGCTAGCGGTGGAGCAGCGCGTCAACAGCTTTGCGGAGGTAGCCACTGGTCTGAGTGAGGAGCAGGCACGCGCTGACGCCAAACGTTGTTTGCGTTGCGGCTGCATGGCTCGTTTCAACTGCGAACTGCGCAGCGAATCGACCGACCACAAAATCACCTACTGCAAACCGCTACATGACCGCCCACGCTTGCCGGTGGATGCTACTCACCCGTTCATCATCCGTGATCACAACAAGTGCATTTCTTGCGGCAAATGCATTGCCGCCTGTTCGGAACTGGAAGGGGTTGGCGTGCTGGCCTACCAGTTTGAGCATGGCCACATGACAGTTGGCACCTGGAATGGTCAACCGCTTGAGCAAACCGACTGTGTTTCTTGCGGCCAATGCGTTACCGCTTGCCCCTGCGGGGCTTTGGATTATCGCCGCGAGCGCGGCCATGTGATGGAAGCGATCAACGATCCCAGCAAGGTTGTGGTCGGTTTTGTGGCTCCCGCCCCCCGGTCGGTGATTTCCGCTAAATACAATGTTCCCTTCGCTGAGGCTTCCCCATTTATTGCTGGGCTGATGCGCGCGGTTGGTTTTGACAAAGTCTTTGACTTCTCCTTCACCGCTGATTTGACCATCCTCGAAGAAACCACTGAGTTCCTTGATCGCGTCGCTAACGGCGGTGTGATGCCACAGTTCACGTCGTGCTGCCCCGGCTGGGTCAACTTGGTTGAACGGCGCTACCCTGACATTATCCCTCACCTGTCGAGTTGCAAATCACCGCAAGCGATGATGGCGGCGACCGTCAAGAACCACTTTGCCAAGCTCTATAACATCTCGTTGGATGACCTTTACGTTGTCTCGATTGTTCCCTGCCTGGCTAAAAAATATGAGGCAGCTCGCCCGGAAATGGCTCCGAACGGTTTGCGTGATTGCGACGCGGTCTTGACCACCTCAGAGTTCATTGAACTGGTTGACCGCTTGCGTATCGATGTTGAGGCGGTTACGCCTGATGAGTTTGATGCGCCGTACAAGCGGGTTTCCGGTGCAGGCGTGATTTTCGGTGCCTCCGGTGGTGTAGCTGAAGCTGCTTTACGCATGGCGGTTGAGAAGCTGACCGGCGAAGTGTTGACTGACAAGCTTGATTTCACGGCAGTACGCGGGTTTGAGGGCTTCAAACAAGCCAGCGTTGAAGCCAATGGCAAAACTGTCAAAGTCGCTGTCATTTCCGGCCTAGGAAACGCTGAACCGCTGATCAAGAAGGTAATTGCCGGTGAGGATTGCGGTTATGATCTGGTGGAGATCATGGCTTGCCCCGGTGGTTGCATTGGCGGAGCCGGTAACCCTGCCCCAACTTCGGTTGGCGAGATGCAAGCTCGTCAACAAGTCCTGTTCAACATAGATCGAACCTCGAAGTACCGCAAGTCGCAAGAAAACCCCGACATTTTGCGGCTGTACGACGAGTTCTACGGCCAACCGAATTCCGAGTTGGCTCACAAACTACTACACACCCACTACACGCCGTTTGAGCGGGAAACCGCCAAGGCACCTGAACTGGAGGCTGCTTCGTGACCCTGACCATCCGTCAACTGAAAATTTTCGCTCTGGCTTGCCTGATACCGCTGACTTTGGTCGGCTGTTCGGGTGGGCCAACAGATCCGAATAGTGCATCTGAACCAGCTGCTGCTTCAGCACCACCGGCAGTTTCTGATGCTGCTGAGGAGCCGGTGGCACCAGAACCGGAAAGCTCGCCGGCACCGCAAAGCTCTGCTGGTCCGGTTGTTCCGGTGGAGGCTTTGAAAGGCCCCACCGGCATGGGTATGGCTAAGCTGATTGCTGATCAGGCTGAGGCAACCGTGCCACAGTTCGCAATCAATTTGCGCGGTACGGCTGATGAGATTGCCCCAGAAATGATTCGCGGCGATCTGCCAATTGCCGCAGTGCCAGTCAACCTGGCGGCTGTGTTGAACAACAAGTCGGAAGGTAAGTTGAAGCTGGCGGCCATCAACACTTTGGGGGTGCTTTATGTGGTTGCTAAAAACCAGAAGGTGGCACAACTCAGTGATCTGGCTGGGCAAACCGTCTATTCCACTGGCAAAGGCACCACGCCGGAATATGTTTTCAAGTATTTGCTGGAGCAAGCCGGTCTCACCGACAAGGTGAAGGTCGAGTTTTTGTCAGAAGCCAGTGAGGTGGCCGCCCATTTAACGGCGGATGATCAGGCGGTTGCTGTGCTGCCGGAACCGTATGTGACTACTGTCACCAAGCAGGACCCCAGCATTACGATTGCGCTTGACTTATCGGAAGCTTGGCAATCAGCTGCCGGTGTACCTTTGGTAACTGGCGCATTGGTTGTGAACTCTGAATGGGCGGCTGCTGAACCG
>JAIRPS010000041.1 GCA_031256885.1 Bifidobacteriaceae bacterium
GCTCAGGCTGATTTTTTGGCCAATTGACAGATCATTGCCAAAATCAACCAGTTCGTTGGGAAACAAGTATGCCAGCAACTGGGTTAGGGCCTGATCTGGGGTTTTATCAGGTGCGAAGCGATAATTGATCTGGGCTGTGCAGGTATCTGGTACCACATTGCCAGCCACACCACCTTGTACACCGACCGCCTGTAAGGATTCACGGTAAGCAAAGTTGTTAACTGTGACCGTCGGCATCACCAACTCAGCCAAACGCAGCAAATGCGGAGCCATGCGATGTATGGCATTGTCACCCATCCAGGCGCGGGCAGTATGTGCACGGCGACCAGCGGTTTGCAAAGCGACCCGTAAACTGCCGTTGCAGCCAACCTCAATTTGGCCACCAGTTGGTTCGCAGAGCACACCAAAGTCTGCATCAAGTAACCATTCGGGTTGGCAACGAATCAACCGTCCCAGCCCAGACAGGTTGCTCGCAACTTCCTCATGGTCATAAAACACCCAGGTTATGTCACATTTTGGCCGCGTCAGCTGGGCAGCTAATTGGGCCATCACAGCCACCCCGGCCTTCATGTCAACTGAGCCGCGACCGATCAGTTCGTCGGAATCCAAACGGCCTGGCAGGTTATTAGCCACTGGCACTGTGTCGAGATGTCCCGCAATGATCGCCCGTTGGGTGTGACCCAATTCAGTGCGCGCCACCAAAGCATCACCGTTGCGCCAAACCGTTAGATGCGCGCAACTGCGTAAAGACTGTTCTAAAGCATCGGCTAAGGCGGTCTCATTGCCGGAGACTGATGGCACATTGACAATTTCTAAGGCAAGCTGCGGCAGGTCCGCCTGAAGGTCTAAAGGCATTGTCTAACGCTGCTCCAAGGGGCAATAATCCCGCTGCTGATGGCCTACATACACTTGACGTGGCCGTCCAATCTTGGTTGTTGGGTCATTCATCATCTCCCGCCATTGGGCTATCCATCCAGGTAAACGCCCAAAGGCAAACAGCGGTGTGAACATTGATGAGGGGAAACCCATGGCCCGGTAAATGATGCCAGTGTAGAAGTCAACATTGGGGTAGAGCTTACGCTCAATGAAATAGTCATCAGCCAAGGCAATCGCCTCAACTTCTTGGGCGATGTCAAGGAGCTCATCACCTACACCAAGGGCTGCCAAAACTGCATCAGCTGACTGTTTGACAATGGCCGCACGCGGGTCATAGTTTTTGTAAACCCGGTGGCCAAAGCCCATCAGTTTGGCGCCATCCTGCTTGTTTTTGACCTTTGTCATGAAGGAGGCGACATCTCTGCCAGAATCACGTATTTGCGCCAGCATTGCCAAAACCGCCTCATTGGCTCCGCCATGCAATGGGCCGGACAAGGCAGCCACGCCAGCTGAAATGGAGGAATAAAGATTAGCTTGGGCGCTACCAACCAGTCGCACTGTTGAGGTGGAGCAGTTTTGCTCATGGTCAGCATGCAAAATCAGCAGCGTGTCAAGCGCACTGAGCAGTGCTTGCGGCAGTTGCGCAGCTTCGCCGGGGCGTTGGAATGTCATCCTGGCAAAGTTGTGAATATACCCTTCACCTTGCACCGGGTAGAGCAGCGCATAGCCGGCAGCCCGCCGGTATATATAAGACACAATCGTTGGCATCTTGGCAAGCAGCAGCACAGTAGCCAACTCCACCGCTGCCGGGTTGAGCGGATCCATTGACTCTGGGTAGAAGCATGCCAAAGTTTGAATGGCTGCCCCTAACACTGCCATGGGGTGGGCTGCTCGCGGCTGTACCGCCATGATTTCCCTGAAATCATTGGGCAAGTACATATGCCGGTCAATTCGCTCAAGAAACTGATCCAATTGCTCAGCGGTTGGCAATTCGCCATGAATCAGCAGGAAGGCGGTTTCTAGGTAGGTTGAGTTGGCGGCTAGCTGCTCAATCGGGTAGCCGCGGTAACGCAAAATGCCGGCACCACCATCAATGAAGGTGATGTCAGAGGTGCATGAGGCAGTGTTCATGAACCCAGGGTCAACAGTGACATGCCCAGTGGCTGCTAATAGATTGGCAATGTTCAAACCAGCGTTGCCAACTGATGGTGCAACTGGGGTTAAGTCCAGTGTCTTTTCAGCAACGGTCAGGCGGGCGGTGGATATAGTCATTTGCTTCTCCCCAGGCTTGTTGCAGTCAGCCAATCAAGTACCGACCGGCCAACTCGGTTCAGTTGGCCGGTTCACGGCACCAAGATTGCGTTGCGGCTATTCAGTGAGCCGCAGTACGGCATCCTCAATTGCAGCATCGGTGGCGGTCAAAGACAAACGCACATGGCTCTGATCGCCGTAGAAGGTTCCTGGCGCAGCCAAGATACCCACATTGGCTAAACGTTCAATCATTGTCCAGGCGTCAGCACCGTCCTGTGCCCGCAACCACAAGTACAGACCAGCTTGTGAGTTATCAACCACGTAACCGGCCTCAGCTAAGGCTGCCAGCAGTTTGGTGCGGCGCTGAGAGTAGCGTTCAACTTGTTCGGCAACATGGCTTTCATCAGCCACCGCCGCGACCATGGCAGCTTGCACCGGGCCAGGCACCATCATGCCCATATGTTTACGGATTTCAAGAAGCGGCTTAATGATTTTGGGATCGCCAGCAATCCACGCCATCCGGTAACCGGCCGCACTTGACCGTTTTGACAACGAATACAGAGCGAGCAAACTGGTTAAATCGCCGCCGTTGACTCGCGGGTCAAGCAAGCTGGGCACGCCTTGTGAAACCCAGGGTTCTTCCCAAGCCAATTGGGCGTAGCATTCGTCGCTGGCCA
>JAIRPS010000018.1 GCA_031256885.1 Bifidobacteriaceae bacterium
TCCACCAACGGGCTGATCTGGTGAACTAGATTGGAGTCCAGGGCAGCGTTTGCGTCGATCAAAGGATCATCGATTGGCAGCGCAGCAAAAATTAGGTAAGGTTAACCTAATAATGAGCGTTCTTGCTTGCTGCCCGCGCTGCGGACAACTTGGCCACAGGGTCTGCAGCAACCGATCCGCGCTCATCTGAACAGTACGCCAAGAATCGGCATCGAGTAAAGGACAACACCGTGAAGCAACAATCACTGCAAGCAGGTAACACTGGCCATGCTTGAAACAAAAATTCTGCGCTTAGGGCACGGTTCATGGCGGCACATTGTTGCCCAACCGTTAGTTCAATGGATCGGCTTAGCGGCCAGTGCTACAGCCATATTGGCGATAGCCCGCTTCCTTGCAGAAATATCCGAAAGCGCTCAACCCGCTGCGAGCCTTGGCAGCTTGTTAGGAGTGGCCATCCCCGCAACACTGGTTCGTGCGGCCGCTGGATTTGCTGCCACTCGAATTTCGTTTTTGGCAGGCGGCAGCGTCAAACGCAATCTGCGCAGCCAGCTTTATGCCAAACTGGTTGACCTTGGGCCTACCTATGTTGAAACGGTGCCTACTGCTGGCTTGTTACAACTGGCCACTGAAGGTGTTGACCAGCTCGAAGCCTATTTTGGCCGTTATTTACCACAACTATTCTACTGTTTGGTTGCCCCCATAACAGTATTTGCCATACTCGCACCGATTGCCACACCTGTGGCTGTTGCCTTATTAGCTTGTGCACCGTTGATCCCCTTACTCTTGGTCGGAGCAAATGCCATGGCCAAGCGGGTAATGAAGCGACAATGGTCTGCCTACATTTCACTTGGTGACAGGTTTTTAGAGTCGCTTCAAGGTATGACAACATTGAAAGTCTACTCGGCCGATGCACAAAAACAGACTGAAATGGATAATGAAGCTGAGCGTTTCCGTGTTTCAACCATGAGGGTTTTACGAATGCAATTAGGCTCGATCATTTTTATGGACCTAGTTGCCTTTGGCGGTGCCGCATTGGCAATTTATCTGGCAGCATCAAACTACCACAACCATGGCCTCGCTCTTGCCGCAGCACTATCTGGCATACTACTTGCGGCAGAGTTTTTTGCACCTCTACGATTGCTCGGGTCATATTTTCATTTGTCGTTGAATGGGGCGGCCGCCGCTGCTCGACTATTAGCCATTCTTGAACTGCCTTCTCGGCCCGATGGCGATAAATCACTACCGCCCGAACCTTTCGCTATTCAGGCGCGTAGTCTCAGTTTTTCTTATGGGCAAACCATGGTTCTTCAAGATGTGAACTTTGAGATTGCTGCACAAGGCCTAACTGCACTAGTGGGAGACTCAGGCAGTGGTAAATCAACTATCGCGGCTTTACTGGCCGGACGGCAAAGTGGTTACCAGGGTAGCATTAGATTTGGCAGCGTTGAACTTAGCGATGTAACACGCAACCAGTTGCAAAAATCAGTAACACTGGTGACCCATGATGCTGTCGTATTTGCCGGTACGGTGCGAGACAATCTTACTTTAGCTAACCCCGCCGCCAGTGATGAAGAACTTGCCACTGCCCTGGATCAAGTCAGCCTGGCAGATTTACCAGGCGGATTGGCTGCACCAGTCAAGGAACGTGGCACTAACTTATCAAGTGGCCAACGTCAACGATTATGCCTGGCCAGAGCATTGCTGCGCCCCAGCCAACTGCTCATTTTAGATGAAGCAACCGCAAATATTGACGCTGAATCGGAGGCAATTATCATGTCCGTTGTGAACACTTTGGCGCAACAAACAGCGGTTTTGCTGATATCGCACCGTCTGGCCAATGTGGTACCGGCACAATGCATCTACCAGCTGGCCAATGGCAAAATTGGGCAAAAAGGTACCCATGAACAGCTCTTAGCGGAACAAGGCGTTTATACCGAAATGTGGTCAAAACAGTGTGACTTAGAAAGCTACAGTATGGCAGGAGGCCGCAAATGAGAACAATCATCAAAATGCTGAGACTGGTGCGTCCGCTCAGTTTGCCCATGGTCGGTGCAGTTGTATTAGGTGTGATGGGGCACTTGTCAGCCACTGCCGTACCTGTCCTTGGAGTCTATGCTCTGCTTGAAAACAACTGGAAGTTCATGCTTGCACTCATGCTCACATGCGGCCTGCTCAGAGGGGTGTTTCGCTATGGCGAGCAGACCTTGAACCATTACATTGCATTTAAACTATTAGCGCTGATTCGCCAACACTTGTTTAGCGCGCTGCGCCGTTTGACTCCTGCCAAGCTTGAAGACCGCAATCGCGGAGAGTTAGTTAATGCAATTACCAGTGACGTTGAATTACTAGAAATATTTTACGCCCACACAATTTCACCCTCAGCTATCGCATTGCTTGTCTCAGCAATCGCGTCAGCGATTTGTTTCATATTTCACCCTTTGCTTGGCCTGCTCGCCATGCTTGGTTATTTAGTTGTGGGTGTGGCCATTCCTCTCGGCGTAGCTCGTTTTGCGAAGGTCGATGGCGGTAAATCCCGGACATTAGCAGGCCAGTTATCAACTGCCTGGCTTGATACTCTACGCGGTTTGCCAGAGCTGAGCCAGTTTGGTCAAACAAAAAATCGTGGTGACTTGTTAGCGGATTACACTGTGCGTGCCCATGGCATCAATCAGCGGATGGGTCGGCATGAAGGCATTGCTTCAGCATTATCAGCGCTTTCAGTAACAGGGTTCAGTTTAGTAGTGTTGGTTGTCGGTTTCCAGCTTTGGCAGTCAAACACATTAGACTTGGTTGGTGCCATACTGCCTTGCGTTATTCTTTTGTCCTCATTTGGGCCGGTAATAGCATTAGCTGCATTAGGTGGCAGCATCCAGCCGTCTCTGGCTGCTGGAAAACGTGTTTTGTCAATTCTTGACGAAACTCCACAAACAGAAGAAATCATTCATGGTGCAACTCCTGATTTTCAAGGTGCCGCCAGTCAAGCTCTCTGCTTTTCTTATGGGCAGAATAATGTGCTAAATGGCCTAACCGCTCATCTTAAAATGGGCGAAATTACGGGCATATCAGGTAAATCAGGTGCTGGTAAATCGACCTTTTTGAAACTACTAATGCGCTTTTGGGACATTTCCAGCGGTAAGCTTACGATCTCTGAAACGCCAATTTCCTGCATACAGACTGATCATTTACGTAAAACCGTTGCTTACATGACGCAAGATGCAGATATTTTCCATGACACGATTGCTGCCAATATTGCTATAGGCAACACTGCTGCTAGCCGCGATGAGATCATCCGTGCCGCCCACAAAGCTGCACTGCATGAGTTTGTTTGCACTCTACCAAACGGTTACGACACTCAGATTGGTGAACTGGGGTCAACCCTTTCGGCTGGCCAACGTCAAAGAATTGCTTTAGCCAGAGCCTTTCTGAGCGGAGCCCCACTACTGTTGCTTGATGAACCGACATCCAGTCTTGATGCTCTAAATGAGGGTGCTATTCTCAAAGCCTTGGTTCAAGAGTGCCGCGACACTGGCAGGACTGTCGCCTTGGTGTCACATCGCGCTTCAAGCCTCGGGGTGGCTGACCAGCAGTTTGTCATCTGACGCTGTGTTCTTTGCCTTTTGAGTTCGCCGCGTCCGCCAAAATGGCCATACAACCGCCGCAGCAACCAAAAGCACTAGCAGTCCCGTCCACAACCAAGGCACTGTCCAAATGGTTAAACTGCCTGCTGTTGACACTGATTCCCCCTCAGCACCAAGCCCAATCGCCAATGCGCTAACTGAAACTTTGACTGTAGTGCGGAATAACGGAATAACTCCAGAAACATTGGCTGTGCGCACCAGTGTTGATCCCGGCAATATTTCCGGCAACACTTGGTCAGCAGCAACGACTTGTTTGCCAAGGCCTGCTGGTCCACTTGTCTCCAAATATTCGGTTGGCACCAAACGCAGTGAACCACTGTTATGCAACGAATATGTCACTTTGAGTGTGCCGCTGCGCAATGGGTTGGTTGGCTGCTCAGCTTGCACCTGCAGGTTGGAGATTGTTATACCAGCAGTCGCCTGCCCATCAACATTAAGGTAGGCGCGCAACGCTAAACGGCGGTCAACCTGCACAGCAGCCGAAGATTCAGCAGATTCCACCAGCGATGTCACAATCCCCGCCGAATGGTCACCGGCAGTGGCATCGCTTGGCACAGTCCACCGTAACGGTACTGTCACTGCAGTCGAAGGCTCAAGGGTGATAGTTACGTCAGTTTGGCCCAACCAATCACTAGGCGGTGAAACTGTGCTGGCGGCAGTGTCGACTGTTGCGGGGTTGCCAAAACTAACCCAGGCACCAGCATCCTCAGCCGGCGAAGCCGCAGGTTGTAAATCCAGCAAACCATCAGCCGTAGTGTATGCATCAGCAGCATATACTCGCAAAGTCAACGGTTTGCTTGAGCGTGATTGGATCACCACACCGTCAGTGATGACTGCTCCAGGCGCTGTCAAATAATTGTAATTGGGGCGATCATTGCCCAGCGGACCGTTGGCTGGGCTAAGCGCCCAGCCAACGGTCGGGCTGTCCACAGCCAAGGCAGTCACCGGCTGGTTCAGTGCAAACAAACTGCCAACCAGCACTAATGCGAATAGAACCAAACGAGTACCAAGGCTGTGCATCTAAGTTACCCCACTGCCGTGATTGTCAGCAGACCGGTGTAGTTACCGGCGGCTGTGGTGGCTGGTACCTTCAACGCCAATCCGGCAGCAACAGTGGCAGTGCCCAAGACGTGGCCGGCATTCGCAAATGCCAGTGTTTTCGCAGTTGACAACCCGCCTTGGGCTTCCGGCACAACCGCAGCACCGGCTTGCGCACCGGCCCCAGCATTAGCTACTGCCGGTGTCCAGCCAAGATATTGACCGCCAAAGCTACCGGCGGTGCCAACAAAATCAGTCACTTGACCAGACAATGACCATTCGGCGGACGCAATCCGGGTGTCAGTTACCTCAATATTTGGTAGCGCGCCGTTCGCCGCAAAACCATCCGTCAACTCAGTGGCCGTTCCCAGCGACACCGCAGCGTTACCAGCGATTCGCCAAGAAAACTCACCCGCGTCAGGTGTGCCTTCTGGCACCTCAACCTCCACTGGAATGCCAGGTCCAAAAGTGATGGCAGTATATGTTTCAAAAGCCGGCTGAGCAGCACCCCCACCTGGATAAGTGTAAATGCCGTAATTGCCGCCCACCAATCCTTTAGCTTCAGCCGCTGCATCAGCTGCAATCTTCGATACTTCAAATGTTGCTGTGAAAGAGCCGTCTTCAGTCAGTTCAATCGCACCATTGTTGGTTCCACCAACAGTGTTAATAAACTCTGCCAATACAGCCCAACGGACTGCAGCAGTGGGGCGGGCAGCCGAATTTGCCCCGGCGGACGGCCGCCAGTTTTCAGCAAAACGGCCGAAAGCCACGTAAACACCCGATGATTTCCCAGCCAAAGGTGGGTATACACCGGTTACTGCTGCGGGGTCAAAACCGCTTCCTTGAACTGTGATAGTTGTTGTGCCATTGTCGGAAAGCCGGACCTGAGAAACCGCCACCTGCGGTGCCAGCGTACCGGTGCCACCTGCTGCATCCCAGTTAACTGTCACCGGTGAGGCAACTTTCCGAGCATCTGAGCTGCCGCCCGAGGAATACCAATAAGAACTCTGTCCGGTTTCCAGTTGAAAGTTAATGAAATCTTGAGGGAAAGAACCCCAAGTATCGCCACTAGTGGTTTGGCTGACACCAGTTACCGTTACACCCAAATATTCGGGAGTTACGGTAAAACCATCTTCGCCTAAGTCAATGTTCTTGAAATTTGCCAATGTGATCTGTCGGGGTGCCAAAGTAGTCCAAACAGTTGGGTCATCCATTGATGCTCCATAGCCTGAACCTGTTGCAACCAACTGGCCGGTGCCATTCTGGTTGACTGTCAGTACCGGGTCAGTTGCTGTCCAGTATGTCATTCCCGAATAGTAGGCGACTGTGAAAGACCCCTGCCAGGCAACCGTGGCCGTGCCGGTTGACAAATCAACCTGACCGACACCACCACGCAATTTGACCCGATTACCGCTGGTCCGGCCACTCGTATTGACGGCTAGGCCATCGGCGTTTTGGCATTTGGTGGCCCATGTGGGGGCCGCCCAACCGGCATCGGCAGTCGGCTTTTCAATGGCGACATTACCGGCTAAAGCCGCGTAAAAGCCATCTGCTTCAGTCCAGGTGCGTGAACTGCCAGTGTTGCCGGCCACACCAGCAGAAATGAAGTTGCAGGTGCCTGGAGCGTATGCGCCACTACCTGATTCAAGGTTGATACCCCATGACAAGGTAACATCATCAATTGGCTGTACGGCAGCCGTGGCGGTTAGGCCGCCAATCAGGCAACTGGTGCCTGCCAAGGCGGAAGCTAACAGTAAACCTGTCAGTTTGCGCCGCAATTGTGTCTTCATGGTGAGACAATTCCTTCCGGTTGAAATCGGAACCAGCCACGGCGCCAAGCGATCAAAGCAAACGTGCCTGTGGCCAGCAGGGTGAATATCGCGGCTGGTGCCGCGATCATGGTGTCTGCAGCGGTCAAGCGCTGCGGCACCAAGTTTTTGGTAGTTTTGACGGCGACTTGTGCGTTGGCTGACGGCCAAAGGCTGGCGTTGGCTGTGGCAACGCCAGCCTCACCCTGCCCGGCTGGTTGCACTTGCGCGTTTGGCGCAGCCTCGTCAATCGTTGCAGTGGCCGATGCCGTAGCAACAGTCTTAGTTGTTGTGGCAGCACTGCTGGTGGTTGGGTTTTCACTCTGGCTTGCGCCACCCTGCCACCCACCATTTAGGCTGGGTGTTGAAGGGTTGACGGTAGGCGTTTGTTGGCTTACCGGATCATTGGCGTCCCAACTGATGTAGAGCGGGTCGGGTGGTTTACGGTGATCAATCGCCGCACCGGAGGAATACCAGTAGGAGGATAGGCCAGTTACTGCCTGGAAGTTGACAAAGCTTTGATGCCATGCGCCCGGTGTTGAAGAGTTTGCGCCTAACTGTTGCGCTGCGCTACCGGGCGGTACAGTGATTGCCCGATTCTGGTAGGCATGCTTCAGTATCAAGGCGTTTGGGCTGGTAAATGCACCTTCTGTTGCATCTGATGAGGTTGATTTGGGGGCGCTTGCCAGAACCACCCGGGAATTTGGATATCTGTCCCATGAACCGCCTTCACGGGGCATACCGTAACCAGCAGCCGTTGCCGTAAGTTCTGCTGCCCCATTGGCAGCAACCGTGAGACTGATCGCTTCTAACCAAAAATAGCTCAACCCATCGTAATACACCACTGTGAACATGCCTGGCCAATCTATCGCAGCTTCGCCTGTTTGTTTATCAAGCCAACCAGTACCACCGACCATCTGAACGCGAGTTTCAGTATAAGTAGAAGCAGATTGATTAGCCGGATTATATCTAACCATTTGGCCTGATGAATCTAAACAGCGCTGATCAAATGAAACTGGCACACCAGCATTATTCACCACAGCAGTATTCTCTACTTGACTGTGGTATAGATTCTTACCCCAGTCATCAAGACCCCACTGTTTCGCAGCACCAGAATTGCCGTTGTCACCGGGGCGTCCCGCCATCAAAAAATTGCAATCACCAAAATAGCTCTTCCCCCTTGTTTCAAGGTTAAACCCCCAATCCAACCGTGCATTAGTCAGTTCCAAACGCCCACCAGCGGTTACTTGGCTACCTGTTCGCTCAGGTATGGTCAAACCAATCACAATATCGCCATCTGAATCTTCCGTAACAGCCAAACCGGAATCAGCAAATACCGGGGTGACCGCTGTGACTAGCCAGCCCAGTAGCGTAACCAGCAACGCCCACAAATATATCAGTCGCTGGTTTTTAAACATTTTCATCGCTGACTCCTCTCGGGTCCTGACTAGACTTTTTGGCAATACGACGGCGGCGTCTCGAACGTTGCGCAGCGGCTGCTGACAAGGTGCCCACCAAAACCAATACAAACAGTACTGCGGCAATGATCGCTGCGATCTCCCAAGCTGATAAGTGTCGTGTTTGCCCAACTAATGCTGCGTCAGGCTGTTGCGCCGCTGAAACCAGGCTGGCATCTTGGCGCACAGTGAACAGAGTTTGAGCAGCTTGACCGGAAGCTCCCCCAGTCAAAGTGACTGTATGGGAACCAACCCGTAAATCGAGCGGCAGCAGCAAAGTTGCAGCAACTTCGCCAAACTGGCCAGCCGTC
>JAIRPS010000217.1 GCA_031256885.1 Bifidobacteriaceae bacterium
GTGGCTAATTCAGTTGCATCTGAAAGCATTGGAGATGCAATATCAGCTTGAATCGTTTGACCTGCCTCAACATTTACTAATGGCGTGTTGAAAATGTAATCGCTTTCATTGGGGTCACCAGCAGGGACAATACGGTAACTCCCCGCCGACAAACCATGCACCAAGTAATTACCATTTGAGTCAGTTTGGCCTCCCTCGACAGGCACCCACTCATTTGCAATAGTCTCTCGCATAACAAAAACTGGCACACCCGAAGCTGCCTCGCCCAATTCATTCACTACAGAGCCCTCAACTGCTCCCGCTGACGATAAGACGACAGAACCAAGATCATCTATTTCACCTTGTGTAAGATCAATTGGCACCGACTCTTCTTCAACAACCGAACCATCCGCATATATTCCAACTAATTGATCGCCGCCGTCAATAAAAACCAGACTTGGCCCTGCAGGTAATCCATCGATCAAATAACAGCCATCTTGATCTAGCTGCGATGAAGATACTGTATTCCATGTTGACACGCCTTCTTGCGTCATTAGTTGCGTAAATGCTATCGCCCACAAACCTTCAACTGATAAGCCGTCTGCGGAAATCGCGCAGCCTGCCACTGAAGCCCCAAGTGGCAATATAATATCCCCAAAATCGAAATTTTCTCCCTGATTTATCTCAACGATTCGAATTTCTTTCAATCCATCTGCTGCCCATGCAGTTACCAAGTCACCAACCCCACTGGCTTGTACTTTATAGTTGCCCGGCAATAGGCCAGTCACTGTAAAATCACCATTTTCGTTTGTCGTGTCCCAGCCAGATTCTTCCCATTCATCCCCAACTTGTCGGTATACACTCACTGTTGAGTCACTCACAATTGCGCCCTGCTCACTCACTACAGTACCAGAAAGTGAACTTGCCCTCACGGCCAACACAGGCTCTGTCAAAACTACAGAACCACCCACTCCTATTGTAAGTCGCACACTCCCACCTGACACTTCGCTGCTTACAAACTCATCAGTTTTTCCCCATGATATGTCCACTACACCAGCAGACAGACCTGTAAACATGAACTGCCCATCAGTATCGGTTTCTACCTGACCAACCACAGGCATAGTTTCAGTTTCGTTAGTTACACCACCACCAGATATTTGTTTTATAGCAACTGGTAATCCTCCTACCGGTAAACCAACAGAATCAACCACTAGACCGGTTACAGTGCTTGCGGGTTGAACAGACATTGCACCGAAATCTTGATTAATCACACCTGACTCACCAAACACATTAGCTGATTTTAAATCAACCACACCCGGCCAATAGGTCACAGCCCAATCTGTATTACCGATTTTCAAAACAGAATTTGATAGCAGTTCTAAAGTGAAGCCAAACGTGCCATTATCACTAGACACTTCCTCAGCTAACCATTCAGTCAACATCACATCACCTTCAGCGTCACGCTCCGTACGCCACACCTCTACTGGCACTCCCGAAACACCGTTACCAGTATAATCAACAACTCTACCCCAGCAGGTTGGAGACCATGGAGATGGCAAAACCGTGCGGTTCAGAGGCACTGAACCACAAGGCACACCCACACCAACAGCCGGAGCATCATCAACCACAGCCATCGGTACCAACACAACCATCAACAGCACGAAGACCACAATGCACCCAATACGATGCATCAAACGAGCAGGTATTAACAATACTGAGTACTTGAACATTTCTGTCCTCCTAATCTGGTTCCCTTCAGGTACTTTTCGCACCTTGAGGTAACCTTACTCCTGACCGCGCATGTTGTTGTCCAATTTTTGAGTATTTCTACCTAACCCACTTAGACAATTTTTGGCTTCTTCAGCAATTGCCTCGTATCGATTTTGATTTATGACTGTTTGAAGGCGTATTTGTGGTATGTGACCTGCGAGATCATAGTGTATCGATGCAACGTGTCATGAAGGCAGAAAGTCTTGGAGTGCGGCAGGCTAACCTCGACGAAGCCCGCGTAGAGTGGCTATGTTCATCCTTTTGCGGTTAATATCGATGCCATCCCAACCACGGGTCTGCCCATCGGGTAGACGCCATGCCCGGCATCATAGGCCACAAGCTGGCAAAGCAATTCTTGGTGTCGCTCGGCTGGCAGACCATCAGTTCGGGCTTGAAGAAGCCAGAAGGCCAGTAGTTCCATAATACAGACTTGGAATTGCGTCTCAGTAAAGACAGGGGTCCACACATAGACAGAGCTGTCCTGCAGATTTGCTTTTTGAGTTTCGGAATGATTCATCCATCCTCCGCAGATATCGATACTGGTCCCCACCTGGGCATCTTGGGTGACTTTCTGGCTGGTGTGCAGTACCCCTATAGCCGTCCAACTGGTAGTAGTTCCCCAAGTCAAAACACGCAGACAACTACACAGGCACCAGTGAAAAGTGTTCAATTTTTCATGCCTTATGACAAATTACCTACACAAATATTTAGGTAAACCCGTAGCAACCGATCATTACTTAACCACCAATCACCGCAAACAATCAGCACTGGCAAACTGATCAACTCCCGGGCACCCGCCTTCGGCCTGGCACCAACTATTTGCGAAGCGCAACGGTTGCAACTATTCGCAGGTTCATTAGTTATGACGCTGCCAGACCGGGCGGGCGGGCGGGCGCCAGGCCGGGGCTTGCGGGCCACGGCCAACCGTGGGTTGCGGCGGCGGTACAGGCTTGCTGATTGGTGGGGTAACCGGACGTGTCAGCATTGGCTGATTGGTACTGCGCTTGGCCGCCAATGGTGCTCGCACAATCGGTATTGCGGTGGTTGCTAAATCTGGCACGGTTGGACGGGGGCGATGCATTTGCGCGGATGCTGCATTGATAGGGACAGCTGCTCGCACTGGCAGACTGCTGATTGGCCTTCTTGCCGGGGGCAAGCTAAGCAGCGGTGACCTAACCTTTGTTTCAACCGGACGCCGGGTGACTGTTATGCGGCGCGGCTGGTTAGCCGCTCCACGGTACTGTTCCGGCACTAAATCAATCACCTCAATTAGTGCATCAAGTTCCGCCGCAACCCTGCTGACATCAAGCGGACCATGATGCCAAGCCAATACATCAGAACCTTCAAAACGCATTGGCACTGTAATACGATCAGGTCGCAAGAGCCAGCGCGCAAAACCGCTATGGACAATCTGCCGTGCCAGCAACTGGTTACCGGCTGTCACTCGCCATGATTCACGGAAAGGACCAGGCGGAAAACTAACCAACGCACCACCTTGTTCACGCGGCGGTGCAGGCCAGCCCACTGGCGTGAACTCGATCGCCGGCAAGTGTTTTCCCAACGTCAACACAAAGACGGCAAAGGTGGTTTGATCAGGTAAATTACCGGCATCGTCGGATTGACTGAAAGTGAAAGCCGCAAAATGGCGGCCGCGATGACTGCCCGTTAGCACGTCAGTGGCTCGCCCTGACGGCGATGCGTTAAAAGGTTGGCCGCGCCAGCGTCTAGTCATGGCGCGCGATTCTGGGGTAAAAGTCCAACGGTACAAGGCAGCCAAAGCCTTTAGCGACTCCTCACGACGGTGAGCACGACGCCACAAACCGATCACTAGACCGGCCAATAACCCCAGCACAATGCCGGTCAGTGGCACTGACCAAACAGTTTCCGGCACTGCGTAAACCCCCCTTTCGCTGACGTTGGCCAGGTCACTGACCATGTACTAATGTGACTTGTCTGACCGGTTAAAGATGACGCGACCAAGCCGAAGCAAATGCGGCAAGCGCTGACCAGCTTAGACCGGACAGTGACGTAACACACGCTAAGCCGGATGATCCGACCGCATTGCAAGCGACCAATTGACTGATGCATCACCCCAATTGGCTGGCCAACTAGGCAATCAATCTGTTGCAGGCAGTTCCAAATCTTGCAAGCCGAAAACGCTGAGATACGGCAAACCAGCAGCCTCCACGGTTTGGCGAGCACCCGTGTTGCGGTCAACTATCACAGCCACCGCAGCTACAGTGGCGCCAGCTTCACGCAATGCATCAACAGCCGTCAATACTGACCCACCGGTTGTTGAGGTATCTTCTACCGCGACCACGGTTCGACCAGCGATATCTGGTCCTTCAATTCGCCGGGCCATGCCATGGTCTTTTGCCTGCTTTCGCACCACAAAAGCGTCAAGGCACAGTCCGCGAGCGGCCGCTGCATGCAATAAGGCAGTGGCCACCGGATCAGCACCTAAAGTTAATCCACCAACTGCATCGATACGTTCTGGGCCATATCCGGCGGCGATCAACTGATCCAACAGCACCTGACCAATTAATGGTGCAGCCCGGTGATGCAAAGTGACGCGCCGCAAATCCACGTAATAGTCAGCCTGTCGCCCGGAAGCTAAAGTGACACGTCCCCGAACCACCGCCAAGTCCATGACCAGGCGGCGCAGTTCTGCGCGCTCGTTCAACGTTGCCATGGCACTGACACCGCCCGAATCAGCCAACGCGGAGCAATATGGGCCAACTGGCCGAGTAAGCCGTAACGCACTGAAGGAATTGAAAGCACCGCCCCGCGACGCACATCAGCTAAAGCCCGCGCCACCACATCGGAAGGATTTAGCCAGGCCAGTTCAGGGAAACGCTCCACGTCAATACCGGCACGAGCATGAAAATCGGTGCGTGTCAGACCAGGCAAAACAGCGGTGGCGCTGACCCCGGTACCGGAAAGCTCAACGGCTAGCGACTCCGTAAAACTGGTTACCCAGGCTTTGGCTGCTGAATACGGCCCCGCCGCTGTGTATGTGGCAATCGAAGAAACATTCAAGATTGCTCCACGCCCGCGCGCCACCATCTGCTTAGCAGCGGCTTGCGACAGGACCATGACAGCGCGCATCATCACATCCATGGCCTGCTCGGATTGGCTGATTGGCGTGTCAAGGAAGGCGCTGGCGTAACCGAAACCAGCATTGTTGACCAGCAAACCAACCGGTTTACTGGTGTCTTCAAGACGTTCAACCAGCTTGTTGAGTTGTGTCCGTTTGGACAGGTCAGCCCGGATGATTTGCACGTCAACACCGGCGGCGGCGCGTAATCTGTCGCCGTGAGCGGTTAGTTTGGCTTGATCGCGCGCGACAAGCACTAAATCGTGGCGGGCGGCGGCGAGTTGCCAGGCGAATTCCAGCCCTAGCCCTGAGCTGGCCCCTGTGATCATGGCGGTTCCCATGAGACCAGCCTACTTGGTAAGGCGGTTTGGTTGACCAGGTATTGGTATCTAGAGTTAGTTTTATGCGTCTTGCAACCTGGAATGTCAATTCAGTCCGGGCGCGTCTTGCCCGTGTGCTGGCCTATTTAGAGGAGCGTCAAGTTGACGTGCTCGCCTTACAAGAGACCAAGGTTGCTGATGAGCGTTTCCCGAGCGATGCTTTTAACACCGCTGGCTATCAGGTAGCGACATGGGGCGATGGCGGTTTCAATGGTGTAGCAATCATCTCACGGGTTGGTCTTGACCAAGTTCAGCGTTCTTTTGCGGGTCAACCTAGTTTTGCTGAGCAGCTTGAGCCGCGGGCAATTGGCGCAACCTGCGGTTCAGTGCGCCTGTGGAGCTTGTATGTGCCGCATGGTCGGTCTGTTGATAACCCTCACTACACCTACAAGCTGGCCTTTTTGCAAGCTTTGCAACAAACTGCTGGCCACTGGTTAGCCACCTCGCCGGATAGTCGCTTAGCTTTACTGGGCGACTGGAATATTGCGCCAACTGACTTAGACGTTTGGGACCCTGAAGTTTTTGCTGGTCAAACCCATGTTTCACCTGCTGAACGGGCGGCCTTCGCCGCGTTTGCGCAAAGCGGATTTTGTGAAGTGGTGCGTCAGCATCTACCACAGCCAAATACCTACACCTATTGGGATTATCGTGACCAACGTTTTGCGCGCAACCAGGGCATGCTGATTGACTTTGCCTACTGTTCACCAGCTTTGACAACGGCGGTGCGTGAAGTAACGATCGTCCGCCAGGAACGTCACGGCAAAGGCGCATCAGACCATGTTCCGGTGGAGTTGCTGATTGATGACTGACCTTGCGCGCAAAACCACTGTTGCAATGATGCAGTTGACAGCTTGAAACAGACTCATCTGGTGCTAGCATGTCCCTGTTGCTTCCCCTCGTGCTTCGGTGCACCGGTCCACGCTGTGGGTTGGGTACTAGCATGACCCTGTTACCGCCCCTCGTGCTTCACAAAGGAGTTTTCCTAATGATTCTTCACCATTCCCGCAGTTTGACTGCTTTGGCCGCAGCGGCCTTGACCCTGGGCATGCTTGTAGCTGCTCCCCCAGCGCAGGCTGGTGAACCAGCAAACGCCACTTTGACCGTGGCTGGCACCAAAGTTGCCTGGCAGGGTACCGTCAAGGTGATTCCTGGTGTCACCACCCAGTTTGATCTGACATTTACTGATCAAACCAACCAGCCCTTGGATGGCACAGTCGAAGCAAAATTTTCCAAGACTGAATCACTGGCCAGCGATGGATCACCCTTGTTGCAAACCATCACCACCCTAACGGCTGATGTTAAAGCTGGCAAAGCCAGCGTTGCCTGGACTAACACTTTGGCAGTTAACGCAAAAGGTGTTGTAACCTTTGATTTCGCTTCGACATCATCAGATAAACCGGCAGCTGGCCTGTTTACAGTCAATCTGCTCGGCTCACCACAACCACCACCAGTAATTGTGAAGATTGCTAACCAGACGATTGCTAAGAACAAGAAGGTAAGCATCAAACCAAAAGTCACAGTAGCTGGTCAGATCAAAATTGATTCCGCGAAACTAACAGTCAAGCAAGGTAAGAAAACTATTGCAAAAAATAAGGCAAAGGTCAAGCTTAAGCCAGGAAAATATTCTGTAACCACCACCGCCAAGTATCGTACCTGGACAGTTGAACCTGTCATCACCAAAACCCCGAAAACCTATTTAGCAGGTGACACGGTTGAGGTTACTTGCACGGTTGGGTTAGTCACCACTATCCGTTCCGGTCTTCAAGTTCTTTCTGTGGTGTTAAATGAGGTTTCTTGCCCAAAAACTGCCGCCACACCAGAATTGGTGAAACAAACTCTGACATGTCCAGGCTCTGGAACGCGGACTTGCAATGGTGATTTCCCGTTGCGCTTCTCCAATATTCCCGGCCAGAACTCCACACAAACTTACCGTTACGTTTTCCGGGCAAACACCACTGTTGATGTTGAGCAACAAACTGGTACCAAAAATGTTTATGCCAAAGCCAAGACCATCAAAAAGACCCAGAAACTGACGATCAAGGCTAAAAAGCAGTAGTGACTTCAGTTGCGTGAGGACCGCCCGCCACTCGGGCGGTCCTCACTGGCGGTCATGACTGCTGTTGGCGCAGCTGGCTTGGCCGCGCGGAAGTTTCAGCGGAACGAATCGCTGCGAGGTCAGCTAAGTATGGGTGAGCTTTGGCCGGGCTACTGAGAAGCCCGCCAAGCCGACCGCAGGCCACTTGATGGCCATCCACCAGGACTAACGCGCTGCTGGTCAATGATTCGATCATATCGAGATCATGCGATACCAAAAGAACGGCAGTGCCACGCTGGCAGGCCCAATCAACCACTGCTGCCAGGACGCTGTGGCGGGCTGCCGGGTCTAAGGCAGTGGCTGGTTCGTCGAGTATTAACACATCAGGATCGCTCGCTAAGGCCGCCGCCATGGCAAGGCGTTGCTGTTCACCTAACGATGTTTGACGCATCAAACGATTGAGATTAGCCGGATCGTAGCCAACTAGTTGACACAGTTCGTTTGCGGTGAACGTTTTACGGTGTGTGCGCCGCGCTAGTTGCAAAGCACGACTCAGCCGGTATGTTCCTTTGAAACGCTGGGCAAAAACCGGATCTTGTTCTTCAGCGACACCCCTTAAAGCAGCCCTCACCAGCTGGCGGTAACGTCGTGGCGGGTTGTAAGGGTTGAGTTCACCCAAAGCCACCACACCACTGGTTGGGGGACGCCAGCCGGCTAATACTTCAACTAATGAAGTCTTGCCTGCACCTGAGGGACCAATCAAACCAAGTGGTGCTTGCCCTGGCAGCAGCTCAAGCGTTTGTTCAGCAAGCACCTGCTCAGAGCCATGGCTGACCGTGACGGCCTGCGCACGTAAAGCCAGACGTGTCACGGTCAGCCCTGGCAAAGATTGCTCAGTGTTTGGTCAAGTCGAACACCCGCCAATGCCTTCACTTTCCTGCAATGTCAAACTTGGTCAGGTGGTGTGGGTGTTGTTGGAGGAGTCACAACAGGGGGTTGGACTTGACCAACTGTTGGTGGCTGCGGCGCTGACGGCGCTGCCGGTGGGGCAATCGGTGTTACCGGTGGCGCATACGGTGAACTTGGTGCAGCAGCCGGTCCGCCTAGGCCAGTGGCTGGTGGCTGCCCTGAAGGCGCAGCCGGGTAAGTTGACGGGGCAACTGGCTGGGCTGCTGGGTAACGGGTGGGTGGAAGACCAGGTTGAGTGGGTGGAAGACCAGGTTGGGCTGGCGGCGCGCCCGCCGGTGTGCTGGGGTAAGACGGTGCCGGTTGTGTCGCTACCGGGGTCCCTGGCGCGGCAAATTGAGCGCCCGGGGGCACTGCTGCGGTTGGTTGGGCTGGTGGCACACCGAGTGTAAATGGTGCACTTGCCACACTGGGATCAGCCGGCGCACCAGGAGCAGCCGGCGCACCAGGTACAGCCGGAGCAGCAGGAACTTCGGGAGCACCCGGCAGACTTGGTGCGCCGGGGTAAGCCCCTGGGGTGCCCAAAGCCGCCGGGTCAGCCAGCGGTTGAGCAGCTTGCGTGGTTGGCTTGCGCCGCCGCATCAACACTAAGGCTAAAACGATCAAGGCAATCGCCACTACTGCCAAACCAATGATCAAAATAACATTGGGACCTGCTGCAGCTGAGCCCTCAACCGCTGAACCGCGTGCCTCGATTGGATTGGCTTGGCCCATTTTGATTGCCCAGGTAACTGTGTTGCCGCTAAGCGTGCCGTTGTGTGAAGTAACTTTGCCTGGGAAGGTGATTGACCAGGTGAAATCAACGGCGCTGCCAAGCATCCCTAAGGTGGCCATTTCACCTCCTGAGGTGTCAAGGTCCCCTTCCACCACGTATTCTTTGCCGTCACGTTTGATTGTGAAATCACCCATCTCTGATTCGCCAGCCGGTTCATTCATCTCCGCAATGTCAACACCCTTAGCAGTGATCTTTTTGCCGGTCAGACCGTCTTGTGAATAGTCAGATATTTCAGCCTGGACACCCTTGCCAAAACCAAGCTGATCTGGTGTCATCTCACCAAAAACGTCATCAGCTGAGGCACCCATGGCTTGCATAGCGTTGGCTTCTTGTTCGCTGAGAGCCATGATCATCTCGAGGTTAACAGTGTCATTGGTCTGCAAGTCCATAGCAATGGAGGCTTTACAACCGCCCAGCAATGCCAGTGCAGCACAGGAAAGAGCAAGCAACACCGAACGGTGCCGACGGACACCGCGGGAAGAATGCATCATCGATTCATCCAATCGTCAAAGGTGGTGACGGCATGTCAGCAACAGCCGCCCACGCCCATACGGACGGGCGCTGCCAGTAGCTTACACCGCTAGTGCCATAGTCAGTGAGAGAACACACACTTGGCTTGCACAACAAACTTGAGCGTA
>JAIRPS010000030.1 GCA_031256885.1 Bifidobacteriaceae bacterium
TATTGCAATCAGCTTCATCCAACCGTACCTGCCCGGCCAAATTGGAGCTGATTGGTCATGGCTGATTGCCACTGCTTCACAGGAACTGTCGAAAAAAGTCCAAGAGCATCCCAGTCAGCCGCTTGATGATGCTTGGAACATCAACCAGACAGCAAGTTCACCGCCCATGGTGCTTGGTGACGCCAATAATGGCGGCCCACTCCCGTGGGACTACGAAAGGATAACCGACCAGTGAAACGTTTCCTAGTGATTGGTTGCGGCGGTTCCGGTGGAGCCACGCTTGCCTACATGATTGACTACTTGACCGCCTTGTTGAGCACCAAAGGCATCACCGAGTTGCCGGCTGGTTGGCAGTTTGTGCATGTTGATGTGCCTGTTTCTGAAGAGTCGGCACCTGACGGTTTGGCAGCTGTTGGTGATCCGACGCAAGGCCGTGGTCGCTATGTTTCGCTTGGCCGCGCGGACGGCAACTATGCCGTTTTGCATGATGAAGTGGTGGGCACGGCAACTCGCCAGGGTAAGGGGCAGGAATTGGCTGGCTGGTCGCCGCGACTGCCCAAACAGGTTCAGGTGACCGTTTCTCAAGGGGCCGGCCAGTTTCGCGTGATTGGCCGCATGGTCACACTGTCACGGGTCACGCATTTACGCGATGATCTTCAAAAAGCCATCGATGCGATCAATGATACTGCGAATACTGAAGAAATGAACGCGGTTGCTGATGCTTTCAAGCCAGACTTTGGTGAATATAGTAAAACGGATAAGCCAATCGTTTTGGTGATCGGTTCCATGGCTGGCGGTGCGGGCGCGTCAATGTTGCTGGATTTGTGCCGCATTCTCACCGAGAATCGCAATTTGGATTCCGGGTTGATGGTTACTTTTATGCTCACACCTGATACTTTTGACTCATTGCCAACTGCCAGCCGGGCTGGTATTGGTCCTAATGCTTTGGCTATGCTCGGTGAGATTGTGGCGGCGCAGTCTGGTGCCGCTCGGCAGCATGATAAAACCTTGTTGTCAGCGCTCGGCTTGACTGATATGAAAGACAGTCAAACACCGTTTGCGCGGGCTATCCCGATCGGCCGGCATTTTGGTAGTACCGGTTCTCAGTTGAGTGATGCTAAACAGGTTTACCGTTCATTGGGTCGCGGTCTGGCTGCCTTGATGGTTTCAGGTAATCAGGCTTTGAAAGATTTTGTTGACTACGACTTGGGTAACCCGCCGGGCGTTGCTTTGACGCAAAAATATTTTGGTTGGGGTGTGCCTGATAATAACAGCAGCCGTTTGTTATGGCATTCTTTTGGGTTCGCTTCAATTTCCACAGGGCGTGACCGGTATGGTCATTATGCAGGTCAACGGATTGCCCGTGCGGCTGTAGACCGGCTGCGCCTTGGCCACCTGCAACCAGGCGACACAACTGCTGAGTCAGCACAACTTGAAACACTGGCTAACGCCCATTTCCCGAATATGCTAGAGCAGCTTAAACTGCCGCCAAACAAAACCTATGCGGCAGATTGGGCGGGTAGTGTATTGTTTAGAAAAGATGAGTTGGACCCAGTTGAAGAGGCCGTGTTGGCCAGGGTTGCCCAAATCCCGGAACCTGCTGGGCAAAATTGGCTGGATTGGTTACCAACAGTTAAGTTTCGCATGAACAACTGCCGCCTGGCAGTGGAATCTGCCATCAAGGATGGTGCCAACACTCTGGTTTGGCAGGCCAGCCAGCGCCTGGCTGGCATGGTTGAAGATCAACTGGTCAAAGCGGTAGCCAATTTCGGCTTGCCTTTCGCTATTGAAATTGGTAAGCGTTTCATTCATCATTTTGAGTCAGAAATCGCCGACGGTTTGAGTGAATACCGCCCAACGGTGACTAACCCGGTGGACGTGTCAAAAATACCTGGACTGCCAACCAATGAGCGTCGGCATAAAAAAGAATACCCAACCTCTTTGCAGACTTCTGCCCTCAAAAGCCAAGTTGAGCAGCAGTGCCGCCTCAGTTTGCGTGAACAGGCTGGCAAACTGCTGCAGCCAGTGTTGCGGAGCTTATGTACCGGTGCCATCAAACCGCTAATTGATCAGCTAGCTGCAGCCTTGCAAGAACTTGACCGTGCCGTAGCAGCCGGAGTTAGCCAAACTGGTTTAGCTGATTTGGTCACCGATTTTTACGCTGCTTGGCCGCAAGATGACAGTATTGTGCCAGATCGGTTTAAAGAAGCCCAAAATGAGAAAGTATTAACCTCGGCAGCAGAGTTCCTTGCCCAGTTCCAAGCTGATTTAGGCTCTGCTTTTAGCCCACCTACCACCGATCAGACAGAAGCCTGGGACAAGGTGTTGCGTTCTGTGCTCACCGGTCAGTGGCCAACCCCAGATGGTCAGGGCGGCCCCGGCCAGCCTTGGGCACGCCAAACCGAGTGGCGTTGCGAATTTTTGCGTGATCCGGAAAACCCCAATGAGGTAGTTACCAAACGAGAAGCGGTTTACCAAACCACCTTGCATTGTGCGGCTTTACGGGAACGCTCCAGCCAGTTTGTTAACCGGCGCGGCGAATCTTTTGACAAGTTCATTAGTGTTTCGCTACGTGACTTTTTAGCATCAGCGCACAGCCAGGCAACTGACCAACTGGCTCAGCAACGCCAACGTGCCTTGGTTGCCGCTTTTCAAGAAGCCTTAGACTTGGCTAAGCCAATGGTGGGGGTTGACCGTGATGTGGTTAACCATTTGCATGCCAGCACAGGTGAGGCGAATTACCGCTTCAAGTTCTCAACACTGCCCTTTGGTCAATCGATCAGTGCGGAACTGGTTGCCCTGCTCAGCGCGAATCGCGACAACGATGCTTCAACCGTAGCGAATTTCACTAATGCTTTAGACGCCGGTTCAGACACTCGCACCGTCACTATTTTCGGTAGCTACGCCCACTATGCTCCGCTGGCTTTCAACACTGTTTGGGCACCGATTGCCGAACAATGGCAGGCGGCCGGACCTGCCGAAAAACGCGACTTTTGGCGGCATCGCCGTTCCCGGCCGCTCGCTGCCGCTTTACCATTCACCGATGCGGAACGCCGCGCTATGGTGGCTGGCTGGGTGATTGGCCGCGTGGTTGGTGATATCAGTTTGCCACCGTCTGGGGTCAACCAGCCGGTGCGTATTTACTCGGAGTTGACTGGCGAAACTGGTTGGCAAGATTTCCCCTGGCCAATGCTGACACCGCCAGATAGTTATGGTTTCCAATCGGTTGATTGGTTGCCGGCGGTGCTTGAATCGGTGCTTTTGGCTTTCCTGTGGTCTAACCGGCAGCCGGTTTTGCATAGTTTGTTACCGTACCGGGCTTTGCGCGGCAAATATGACAGCGGCGACCAGCCCACCAGTGGTCAGCTTGAACTGGCTGGTGTGCGCCGTTTAGCGCAGTGGATTCATTTTGGTTTGACCGCCCCAGATGGCGTTAGCATGCTTAGCCAGGGGATTGCAGCCGCCGCGCAACCGGATGCCGCTTTACGTGCAGATCTCGCCACGTCTTATGTTCAGCAACTGGACAAGCAAGTGGCTTTACCGTACCTGGAGGGTCAGACGAAAGCTAACCCGCAAACCCAGGAAGATATTGCCCGCTTACCTTTGATGGCGAGCCTGGCTGAAGATTTACATTGGGCCACGCAGGAAGTAGCGCTGTTGATTACTCAAGCGGTTGAGCGTGACCTTAGTGATTTGCCGCGTAACTGGTCCACTCTGGTTGGTAATGATTCAGGCCGCTGGAATGACTTCACAGGGATTGAACTGTAACCATGTCTGCTTCCCCCCGTTTGACTGTGCTGGTGTCCGCGCCAGGTGATTTCCGGCAGGTGATTAACCTGCTGGCTGATATGTCAGCGAGCCGTCTGCTTGAACCTTTTGTGTGGATTGAAGCTGCCGAACAGCAGCTGTCACACTTTTTTATCAAGGACGGCTTGGTCACCCCACTGCCGGTTGCTGAAGCAATTGAGCAGCTCAACCCCGAGTTATTGCGTTTGGCGGTGGCTCATCCGCTCAATAGCAGTGCCCCGCCAGTCGGTACTTCAACCATCGCAGCGGTTGAGGCGGCCATTTCTGCTACAGGAATCACGCCAGCGCACCGTTTGCGGGTGCTTTGGGCCATCCCGGGATTACCGGCAACGCTTGATCCGTCTTTGCTCCGCTCGGGTTGGCATAATCTGCTGATCTCCCCACATGATGTCTCTAGCCCGTCCAAGCCGAATCGGCTAGCTTGGGAAGCAGGCGATAGCCAAATCTTGATGGCTAGCCGGGTGGCAGCCGCCCTGTCTGGTCTTTTGGGTTTGTGGCGGGGTGGTCAAGCACCTTTAGACAATACCGATGCCGATCAAGCAGCTGGTCTGTTGCGTTTAGCGGTCACGCAGCATCGTCATATCGATGCCGCAACGGTGGCTGGCCAGTTGCAACAAGTCCTGTTTGATTTCAGCGAAGGCTT
>JAIRPS010000070.1 GCA_031256885.1 Bifidobacteriaceae bacterium
GGCCAGAGTTGGCACACCAACCTCAACCCAGGTTTCCAATGCCGGTTGGTATGTGCCGTTGACTACGCCTTTGCATGACCCGCAAAATGAGGAAGCCCACCCTGGTTATTACATGGCGCGCAGCGGTTCGGGCAGCAATATTGTCAAAACCGAAGTGACGGCAACCACTCGTACTGGTGTGGCCCGTTACACCTTCCCAGAAGGTTCAGCCGCTCGGGTATTGATTAATGCGGGTTGGAATCAAGCAACTGGCACAAGCAATATTTCGGCTTCCACCGCCCAGATTATTGACAACCGCACGGTGGTTGCTTCCAGTACCATGCGCGGTTTTTGCCAAGATACTTTGCCGTTCACCATTTGGACTAAGACAGTATTTGACCGTCCCTTTGACCTAGAGACCTCCACCACTTGGGGTGGTGACACAACTAGCCCAGCCATTCCCAGTACGCCAGTTGCTGCATCAGCGGCTCAACGCACTGGTGCCATGCTGGTATTTGATGTGACCGATAACCCGGTTGTGGTTTCCCAAACCTCAGTGTCTTTTGTTGATGCTAACGGTGCGGCACTCAACTTGACGGCTGAGAATGTTAACGGCAACTTTGATCAGGCGCGCAGTCAGGCCGAAGCGGTTTGGGAAACGCGTTTACACACCATTGAGATTGATGCAGACCTGCCCACGCAGCTTGATGAGGTGAAATCGTTCTACTCGGCTTTGTACCGTTCTTTCCTGGCACCCAATATTAGCGATGATGTTGACGGACGTTTCCGTGGTTGGGGTACGGGTGCTTCGGCATTACATAACCTAACTGATCCGGATGTTGGTTTAGCGCACTACTACCAGAACTATTCATTATGGGACACGTACCGTACGCAGGAACAATTCCTTTCCCTAGCTGCCCCTAAAGAGGCCTCTGATCAGGCAAAATCTTTAGTGCTGCATGGTGAGTATGGTGGTTGGGCACCACGTTGGACTTGGGGTCCAGTGGAAACCAATATTATGACTGGCGACCCCATCACACCGTGGATCACCTCAGCCTATGAGGAAGGTCTGTTACCGGGCACTTGGGGCGAGCGGGCATATCAAATGCTCAAACCGTCGCTTGACGGTGTGCCAGCTGCGGAAACACCATATAACGGACGGCAAGGCAATACTGAGTACATTCCTTATGGTGCAGTGCCGTTGTGGAGCAATGCTTCACGTAAAGCCGGCGATTGGGATTATGACCATGGTCCGTCATCGACCTTGGAATACACTCTGTCTGACGGCATGTTCTCACGTATGGCAGCATCACTGGGCCATACTGAAGATGCCGCCCGCTACGCCCAACGTGGCCAAAACTATAAGGCAATGTGGGATTCCCAAGCGGTTTACCGGCACACCACCACACCGATTATTACGGTGGAGGGCGCTTTTGTGGCGCGCGACCGTGCCGGTGCCATTAATACTTACCCGGCATTGACTGGCGCAACCACACGCTTCCATGAGGGCACCGAACCGCAATATGAGTTCCTTACAACCCATGACATGCCTGGTTTGATTGCCACAATGGGTGGTAAAGAAAAAGCGATCGCCCGGTTGGATCGGTTCTTCCGTTACGACGAGTTGGTGGCTAATCCTTATGAGACGGCGCGTTGCGGCTGGGTTGGTTCATGCACCGGTGGGTCAATGGATTATTACAATACCGGCTACTACAACCCGAACAATGAGCCGGATATTAACTTCCCCTTCGCTTATGCCTGGTTGGGCCAGCCGTGGAAGACAGCCGATGTTGTCAACGCCACCAAGGCACTCTACCGACCAATTCCTGAAGGTATGACCGGTAATGATGATCTTGGCACAATGTCCGGTTGGCAGGTGCTTAGTTCAATTGGTTTATTCCCCATGGCACCCGGTGCCGATGTTTGGGGTATTACCACGCCAGCTTTCAAGGCGGTTGAAGTCAAGATTGACAATACCTTCTACACCGGTAACACTTCTGGCAAGCTGGATATTCGCGCACCGCAACGTGCTGAGGGCGTTCACTACATTCAGTCCGCCACTTTTAATGGCGAGCCGTGGAATAAGTCGTTCCTGTGGGGCAGTCAGTTGCGCGCTGGCGCGGGTGAACTGGTTTTCACTGTCGGCTCAACTCCTTCTGCCTGGGCGACTGCCGATGACGCCAATCCTGGCTCGCTGGCACCTTACACCGGTGAGTATCAGGATCGTGTGGCTTTGCAAGCTCCCGGTAGTGCGGCAGTGCCGCCTGGCGGTAGCGGTGTTGCGACACCCGAATTGTTGATTCAGGGCACTGGTGAGGTGCCGGTAACTTTGACGGTACCGGATGGTTCACCGGTGCGTTTGGCGGATGCTCCAATCACGGTCACAGCTGCGGCGGATGGCCAGCTTGCCCGGGTCAAGGTGCCGGTTGAGTTATCGGTTGCATTGGATGCCGCACCCGGCACATACCCGGTGTATATCAATTCTTGGGGTTTGCAAAAAATCGCCATTCAAGTTTCGGTGCCGGGCGATAGCTGGTTCTTAGCTGCGGCGACCGCTAAATCAATTGGCGCAGTTGGTGCTAATACTGCCGATGCCGATTCCCAAGGCCACTATTTGGTGGACCGCAACCTGGCGCTTGGTACAACCAGTGCATCCACTGGTGAAACACCAGCTGGTTTGGTGCGCGGTGTGCGTAAAACAATTTCTGGCGCGCTTGGTTACACGTTGCCGGTAACGGCTAATGATCAGGCCGACACAATCATTCCGTCTGGTCAAACAATTGCGGCGGCTGGCGGTTTACAGGGAGCAACTCAGCTAGCGCTGATTGGTTTCTCGGTTGCCACAGCAGCGGTTAGTGTCACACCAACTTTGGTTTTCAGTGACGGCACTACCCAAAACCTGACTGCTTTGAATTTGACCAACTGGAACGCGACCAGTTCAACCAACCGTGAAGCGCAAACGTTGCAGCGCGGTTTGGGTGCTGGTCTTGATCCGAATGTGGTCACTAGCGGCACTGGTGCAACCACTGCGTCGGTTTACCGCAGCGCTACCGCCAGTTTCACTGTACCAACAGGTAAAACAGTGACCGGTTTAACCTTGTCTGACCAGCCGAATGCCCGGATTTTGGCAATCGCCACTAATGTCACTGCCGCGTCTCCAACGCTTGATGCGGATGTGGCGATCACCGGCCGACCAGTGGTTGGCGAAACCGTGCAAGCGGTGTATGGTGATTGGTCGGTTGATGGGGTAGCCACCACTGTGCAGTGGTATCGCGGAGACCAGCCAATCAGCGGCGCAACCGGCGACAGTTACACCCTGGTTACTGCTGATGCTGGTCAGCAACTGAGCGTCCAAGTAGTTGGCCAAGCTGCTGGCTGGGCAACCGCCTATCTGGTTAGCGACCCTGTCAAGGTGATTGGTCAGCCGGCCACTGCTGCTGATTTAGCGAAACTGCGCGGTTTAGTGTTGGTTTACAACTTGTATGACCAAACCCCTGACCGCTGGACGGTAGGCACCTACACACCGTTCCATCAGGCAATGGAAGAAGCACGGGCATTGCTGGCTGCCGCTATTGCGGAACAGTCAGAAATCAATGACCTGTGCGTGCTTTTACCGCAGCTGGTTTTGGTGTTGGCAGAAAAGCCTGACACATCCGTCTTAGAAGCACTGATTGTGGCGGCTGAGGAAGTGCTGGCTGATCAAGCTAACTACCAGACCGCTCATATTGCTGAACTGGTTGCGGCGATTGCTGCTGCCCAGGCTGTTCTCGCCAACGACCCGACCCAGGCGCAGGTTACCCAGGCCAGTATTGAACTGATGAACGTGCTTGGTCAGATTCACCGGCTGGGCGACAAAACATTGCTGCGGGCATTGCTCGGCTTGGTTGACTCGTTGAATGCGGCAGAGTTCACACCAAGTTCCTGGACGGTTTTGGCTAATGCGCAAACTGTTGGCGCAGCGGTTGAGGCTGATGCTCAAGCTTCGCAATATGCGATTGAAGCAGCTGTGACTGGTATTGAGAATGGTTTGCATGGTTTGGTGCTCAAAGCAGTCAAGCAAGGTTTGGGTTCAGCGATCACCGTTGCCCGGCTGATTGTTGCCAGCAGTTCACTATATGTGCCCAGTTCAATAGCTGGTTTAGCGGAAGCTTTAGCGAGCGCTGAAACGGTCTATGCGAATGACGATGCGACTCAGGCGCAGGTGGCTGCCGCGCAAAGCGCGCTGGTGGCGAAGATCGCTTTGGCGAAGTTACGCAACACCACCACGCCAATATTGCCGGTCAGTTTGGCAGCGAAAGCCGCCGCAGACCCGGTGTCTGCTGGTTTACCGGTGGCACCAGTGAGCGCTAAGGCAACTTTGGCTAAACCGAAACTGGCTGGCAAAGCCAAGGTTGGTGCTAAGTTGCGCGTGAAAACTGCTGCGGCTGGAGTGTCTTATCAGTGGTACCGCGCCGGTAAAGCGATCAAATCGGCAACTAAAGCAACCTATACGGTCAAACAGGCGGATAAAGGTAAGCGTCTGAGTGTCAAGGTGAGCCGTTCCGGCATAACCAAGGCCTCAGCCAAGACACCGAAGGTCCGCTAGTCACAAACCGCGTACAGCCCGCCTGGCCAGCTTCGCCGGCCAGGCGGGCTGTGTGCTGTGTGCTGTGTGCTGTGTGCTGTGTGCTGTGTGTCTGTGTGCAACCGGGCCAGTCGCGTTGGGGATCGGTGGGACCCCCGGGACCGCAGGGACTCGAGGACGGCGGGAACCCGGGGACCCCGGGGACTCGAGGACGGCGAGGGCGGCGACCCACGGGGGGCGATTGTGGCTCACAGGCAACAAACCCGCCGTCGGGGACCCCGGGGGTGGCGAACCACGGGGACGGCTGGACCCCCGAACCCACTGGGGGTGCCGGGGGCGGCGGGACCCAGGGGACCCCGGGAACCCCGGGGGACGGCGGAAGACCGGTCCAACATGTGGTTTGTTCCATACGGGGTGTCTGCCCATGCCTCTCACTGGCCTGCAAGACCGGTTCTGCGCGAGGTTTGTTTCATAAAAAGGCCTTTACAGGAAACAAACCTCGCGCAGAACCTGAAAGTGGGCGCATTGGTGTGGCTGGGGGTTTGGTTTGACTGGGTTGGGGTGCGGCACAGCAGTGCATCCTGTCCAGTCTCGCCGGGGGCGC
>JAIRPS010000092.1 GCA_031256885.1 Bifidobacteriaceae bacterium
TCATTGTCGCAACATCCACCAGCAATGGCCGCCAAACTTGGAAAGTTGAAACCAGCGGCATCAGCTACGGCGAATGGCAAACTCAACAAATTGAACAAGACAGCAACGAGTAACAGTTCAGCGCACGGGTTGTTTCGCTAAAAGGCACTTAGCTAAACCTGCTCACGCCGAACACCAATCCACCCCGGGCTGGCCAGCGACCGAGCGGGTGACGGGAATCGAACCCGCACTGTCAGCTTGGGAAGCTGATGTTCTACCATTGAACTACACCCGCATGTTTAGCTGAACTTTTCAAGGCAGCCAAACTTGGTTTAGAGCATACCGCAGTCGGCAGGCGACAACCGGCTAACAAGTTCCAGCAGTCGCCAAAACAATGTTCTCAACTGGCCACAGTCAGGCTGAAGCTGGCTGTCTTGGTTTCGCCAGGCTCCAACACAAACACGCCATGACCTGGCACACCTCGTTCATAAAGGGAAAAACCATCATTGGCGTTGGTCACCGGTTCAACGGCAAAACACCCTTGACTGGCTGGCGGCACATAAAGCACCACGCAGCTAAACAACGGATCGGTAGCCAGTTGAATCTCCCGCCGCGAGCGCGGATAGAACAAGCGAATTGGCTGGTCAGCGTCACGGCTGGTCAAACAATCGTCAATCAACTGAGAACCAAGGGGACGCATTGCCTGAAAATCGAGCCGTGGCTCCAAAGCAACTGGCGGTCCGTCTGGCAAATGGTTGTGCAGACGGAAAGCAGCAGCTGCGGGAATCTGCAAACGCACTTCATCATTGGCGCCCGCTAAGGTCCGTTGAAAATAGGGATGATGCCCAAACCCCGCTGGGAAAGCCTGATCAGATGTGTTAGTTAGACTTGTCAGCACAGTGAAAACCCGCCCTGACACGGCGTAACGTAAATCGGCGCGGAAGGTCCACGGCCAGTTTGCGCCAACCACCGAAGCCGAATCGAAAAGCAAATCACAAGCAGCCGAATCATACCTCACCACCTGCCAGGAAAACTCAGCTGCCGTACCGTGGATAGCATTGATTTGCTGCTCATTTTTACGTAACTGCCAACTACCGCCATCGAACCGCAACAAACCATCTCGAATCCGGTTTGACCAGGGAATAAGCACATATGAACTGCATTGTTTGGCCAAGCCGCGCCGCTCAAAAGGGGTTGGTCGCAGCAAGTCAACCCAACCGTCATCGTCAGCAATTTGACCAAAGGCAAGGGATGCGCCCACCTCAGGCAGAACGCCCAAGCGCCAGTGTTCGCTACCTAATGTCAAAAGATTGTTGGCCGCACTCATTTTGTCTCCTCGTTCACAAAGCCAGCTATTTGCGCACCTACCCTACCGTGCCAACTGCCGCTACGGTATCTCTATGCTACTTTCCGACCGCGAGATCCTTGCCGCGATTGAGCAAGGCCAGGTTCAGCTTGACCCATGGGACGCTTCAATGCTCCAGCCTTCCAGCATTGACGTGCGCCTTGACCGGTATTTCCGGCTCTTTGACAACCATTGCTACGCGGTGATTGACCCAGCCGAGCAGCAACCTGACCTCACCAGACTGGTCAGCAAAGAACCTAATGAACCCTTTATTTTGCATCCGGGTGAGTTTGTGCTTGGCAGCACCTATGAGCAAGTCGCTATACCCGACGATTTAGCGGCTCGTTTGGAAGGCAAAAGTTCACTTGGTCGGCTTGGCTTGCTGACGCATTCAACAGCCGGCTTCATTGACCCGGGCTTTGTTGGGCATGTCACCCTGGAGCTAGCCAATGTGGCAACCTTGCCAATCAAACTTTGGCCGGGCATGAAAATTGGTCAAATGTGTTTCTTCCGTTTGTCGAGCCGCGCCGCTAAACCGTACGGCAAGGGGGCTACCGGGTCGCGCTACCAAAATCAGCGCGGCCCAACCGCTTCACGCTCGTGGCAAGGGTTTTCGCGCACGGAAATCCCCTAGCATGGTTGCTGCCGCCTCGCCGCCCGCTGCCGCCAATTCGCCCGCTGACGCCAATTCGCCCGATGACGCCAGTTTGCTTGCCTTGACCGCCACCCAAATCCGTGGGCACCATCTTTTGGCTACGCCCGCTTTGGTTGCGCCCAAGGATTTGCGCACTTTAGCCCAAACACGTTGGCCCGGCGCACTATTGCGGGATGACGGCACTTTGCAACTGAGCCGCTACTCCTGGTTGGCTAAACCGTTGAGCTTGGCTTTTTCGTTGGCACGTTGGCTTGGTTTGACCGCTGATCTGCATTTTGTTTACTTAGTCAACACGTTGACGGAACGTGGCGATCCGCCGTTTCCTGGTTCACTGGATCCCACTGGTATTGCCCGGGCCTTTCCTGATGCCTTACCTGTCCGTGAAGAAGAGCGCGTTCTGGAATGGCTGGTGGCGGTGGCTCGACGGTTGGGTGGTGCGCTGCGGTTTGACCCGTCCGGCTTAGTGGTGCGACCGGATCGTTATGCGGCGATTGATTTGACGCTTTATTCGGACCGTTGGCTTGATCCGGTTTGGTTGAACGATTTAGTCAAAGGTATTCACCCGGCTTTTCGCTTGGCCACTGCGTTAACTGAATGGGCGGGGCCAGTCAACCAACATGATTTAGCGGCTTTGGCAGCGCCGCCAACGCTTGACGGCTATGCCGCGCAGGCTGATCTTGGGCCAGGTGGCCGTGTCATCATTGAGGTCAGTGCTCTGCCGCAGCCACCTGTCGGTTTGCGCGGCTTGGTTTGGGCGGGTGAGGGTGTGGTCAGTTATGCCCTGCACTGGATTCCCGTTGTCCCGGAACAACTTTTGGTAGAGCTACCTGACCCGACTCATCAAGCTGCCCAACGCACGGCTGCCGGTTTGCTGATGCAGCTGGCCACCGCTTTGCGACAAGTGGTTGGCGGGGTGCTGCTTGATCAGGATGGTTTTGTGGCGGTCAGCTGATTGCTGGCTGTTTTTAGGCCGAGCGGGCGGCTTTGCGTCGTTTGGCATGACGAGTGGCCATGGTGTGCGCCACTGCTGCTGTGCCGGCTGCCAGACCGGCAAATGCCACTGCACTTGTGCTGGGTGTTGCCAGATCTTCGGGGTCGTGCGGTGGATCAGTTTTCATGGCGAAACGCCACAATGCGTTGAGCAGTCTGGTGGCCACAAAACCGGCCACCATTGTCACTGCTATGCGGTAAACCCTGCCTTGAATATCCATGTTTCTCGCCTTCCTGGGAACTGGCCGCCTCCAGCCTACTTCACATCGGCTAGTTGATAGCCGGCTTCATCAACCACCTGTGCCACCGTTTCGGTAGGCAACAACGCTGAGGATGTGACTTTGACTTGGGAAACACCGCCGCTGACCAGTTTGACGCTGACGGACTTGACTTCCGGTATGGCGGCAAACGCTTCGGTAACCGATTTAACGCAATGTTTGCAGGTCAGACCAGACAGTTGGTAGATCGTTTTCATGTTTCCTCCTTGGGTGGTAAGTATTGGCGCACTAATTGGCCAGCTAACCCAGTGTAGGTATCAGGTGTCAGTTCTAAAAGACGATCAGCGACATCCTGCGGTAAAGCTAAACTGCTGATGAAGCTGGATATTTCTGCCTTGCCAATGCGTTTGCCGCGGCTGAAGTCTTTCAAACGTTCGTAGGGGTTATTGAAACCTGGCCGGCCTGTCACCGCCACTGCACGCATGGCCGACTGAATCGGTTCGGTCAGTACTTCCCAATTGGTGTCAAGGTCAGCCAGCATGGCGGCGGTGTCAACATCTAAACCAGCCAGGCCGCGTGACAGATTGTCCAGGGCGAGCATTGAATGGCCAAAGGCCACGCCAATGTTGCGTTGGCTGGTTGAATCGGTCAGATCACGTTGCATGCGTGATGTCACCAAGGTGGCTGCCAGGGTGTCGAACAGGCTGGCTGAGATTTCAAGGTTGGCTTCCGCGTTTTCAAAACGAATCGGGTTGACCTTGTGCGGCATTGTCGAAGAGCCGACGGTGCCTTGGCCGCGAGCTTGCCGAAAATAACCTAAAGAGATGTATGTCCAGATGTCTGTGGCGAGGTTGTGCGCAATCCGGCCAAAACGGGAAAGGTCGGCATACAGCTCAGCTTGCCAATCATGCGAGTCGAGTTGCGTGGTGAGCGGGTGCCAAGTCAACCCCAAATGTTCCACAAAACTGCGCGCCACCGTTGGCCAATCAGTTGTTGGCACTGCCACCACCAGTGCTCCATAGGTGCCAGTTGCACCGCTGATTTTGCCCAGAAAACAAGTTTGGTCAATCCTGTCCAACTGACGCTTCAACCGGTAAGCGAAAACTGCTAGTTCTTTACCCAAAGTGGTTGGGGTGGCTGGTTGACCATGTGTGCGCGCCAACATTGGCTGATCAGCATAGGCACTAGCCAGATCAATCAGCTGATTGATCAGTGTTTGGGCCAGTGGCCGCCAGGCGCGCTGCAACCCGTCACGAACCATCAGCCCATAAGCCAGGTTGTTGACATCTTCTGAAGTCAAACCGAAGTGGATCGCTTCAGCTATGCCTGGTTGGGACAGTGCCGGTGGGCAGCTGGGACTATCTAAACGCCGCTGCAGAAAATACTCAACCGCTTTGACATCATGGACGGTTTGCTGTTCGATTCCCGCCAACTCGGCAATTTCGGCGCTGGCGAATGTTGCCGCAATCGCCTTGAGGAAGTCCACACACTCTTCAGTTAACTGCGGCAAACCAGGCAACGCACCCGTGGCTGCCAGGTGGATGATCCATTCAACCTCAACCTGCAAGCGAGCGCGGTTCAATGCCGGTTCAGAAAAGAAGTCAACCAGAGACTTGACTACCGACCGGTACCGCCCATCCAAAGGACCTAGGGCGATTGGCGGGGTTAGTTCAGACAGACCAGTACTCGTTGGTAGAAAGGGCACGGCACTAGTCTGCCATCATTTGGCCAGCTTGGTGACCCAAACAACCGTCAAGCAACTAGTTCCACCTGTCAATTGCTGCACATTAATGCCCAACTGGCCAGCGGCGCAACCACCAGCGTAAACCTGACAAAACCAGGCCAGCCGCCAAAGCAGCAGTTCCCAAAGCCGTCAAGGCAGCGGCAATGGTTGTGATCAGTTGACCGCTAAGCAAGCCTGTCAAAGCAAAACCGCTCAGCGTCAACACCAACCCAACCACCCATAACCAAACAATCCAAGGGTTGCTGGTTGCCAGATTAACGCTGGTGGCCAGCACTTGGCTTGGTGTGGCGGCGGCAACGCCCGAAACCTCCGGTGTGGTTGTCAAATCAGTTGGCGATATGTCCGCAGGATTGCTGATTGTTTCAGTAAAACCAGTGGGCTCAGCTGTGTCATCTGGCCAGTATTCGGTTTGCGGCGCTGCTGCTTCCGCTGGAGTAGCTGGCTCATCTAAGGTGGCTGGTACTGCCGCCGCAACCGGTTCAGCCGCTGGCAGTTCTACCCGCCAAGCAACGGCTGGTTGCTCCACAGCTGGCGCGACTGGTTCCAAGCCAGTTGGCTGAGCTGTGTCAGCGTTGGCTGGTTCGGTCGCAGCAGCACCAAATAGGGGCGCGGCTGATTCGCCGTCCCAGGGCCAGCCGCTGGTTGTATTGTCTGCTAATCCGTCAAAAGCTGGCGGTGCTGGTGCTGGCACCGGAGCAGGCGGTGGGCTGGCAGGCATGGCGGGTGGGTGGTAATGCGCAGTTGGTGTAGGCACAGGGCTGGCTGCCACTGGCGGCGTACTCGCCCGAACCACTGCCGGATCATAATTTGGCTGGTCAACCTGCCCACTGACCGCCTGTGGTGGAGCTAAGGTAAACGGCGGTAAAGCAGTTTGTGTATCGGATTCACCTAAGGGCTTACCCGCATGCACTACCGCTGACGGGAACAGTCGCGGCGCAGCCCCAACCGAACGGCGTGGCGCAGCGGCAAGGTTCGCAGCGGGCATTTGACTGGCCGCACTGGCCGGACCTGGCACCGGTTCGGGTTGTTGAGCTGCGCCAACTGGCCGGTCTGGCCGCTGTGGTGGCAAACTGCTACTGGGTTGAAAACTTGGTGGCTGGTCAAGCCGACCAGGCTGCTCGTTAGGCGCGGGTGGGGCTGGCGCAAACGACGGCGGCTGCTGCGCTGGCCTGACCGTTTGTTCAGTTAGATGTGTTGGCTCAAACCGTGGCGGTGGCACTTCCTGGGCGGTTGGGCGAGCCGCTGGCTCAAAAGAGGGTGGGCGCACCGAACTGGCTGTGGAAAGGGGCAATAAGTTGGGGCGCGGCCTAACCGTCGGTTGGTAAGCCTGCCCTACCGGTGACGCACTGGCATAGTCAGCGTGCGGCGGGGAGGCCAGGGGATCAGGGTTGTCATCGGTAGTTGGCCAGTCAACGGCAGGTTGGCCGGTTCCCGATGAGTCAAAAGGCGGAGGTGGTACCTGGCTCATAAGACCACGCTAGCGAACACTTCCGCTTTCGTGTTGCCATACCAGGCTCGCGTATCAAATCAGGCATTCCTCAGCCCGTTTGACAGCTCGCTCACCGTATGCCTGGCCAAAAAGCACAGCGTGAACCAGCAAAGGATGCAACTGATGTAGGCCTGCCCGTTCGGTCCAGCCTTCGGCCAGTGGTGAAACAGCCTGATAACCCTCAATTATCTGATCGTATTGGGGCACCCCAAATAGGGCAAGCATAGCTAAATCGGTTTCCGCATGACCACCATGCGCTGCGGGGTCTATTAAAGTTGCGCCAGTCCAATCGCCGGTGTTTTCCGGCCATGGTTCGCTCTGCCACAAAACGTTGCCTGCCCACAAGTCACCGTGGATTCGCGCCACACCTTCAACCAAGGCAGGTTGCGGCGAATCAAGCTCGCCGGTTGCCAGGCGCTGCATCAGTTTTTCAAAAACGGCTGCCGCCGACTCTGGTAAAGCGCCGCGTCGAATGGCTGGTGCAAGGTAGGGCGCAATGCGGTATTGCGCATAAAACTCTCCCCAATTGGCTGTCTGCTGGTCCTTCGCCACAAAGCTCAGGGGGGCGTTGCCAATCGCGCCGTGACCTTGCCAACCGGCAGGTGGCGCACCGTAGTAGGGCGCTCCGGCGGCATGTGTGATCGCTAAAGCCCGACCAAAGGCTTCGCCAGCGCCTTGCCCGGGCGGCACCATTGGTAAACGCTCCAGCTCAAGTAGGCCAGGGGCAACGCGCAGGACTTTGACTACGCGAGCGCCGCCATCGGGCATGGCTTGGGCTAGCCAACGCAAGCCCGCAGCTTCTAGTTCTGCTGAGTTAGGGCGGCCAGCGACAAATCGTTTGCTGTGAGACCAAAGCACCATAGCATTGTGGCGCACTTAGCAAATTTTTTCCACCTGAGTTATCCACAGGTTTTGCTCACATCTCCCTTTTTGCTGCTTAATCGCTGATCATTGAAGGGTGAATTTGCCTTCTTTCGGTGTTTTGCAAAGCGTGCCACAAGTTGACGCGCTGGGTTGGCGGGCTGCGACCGAGCAACTG
>JAIRPS010000048.1 GCA_031256885.1 Bifidobacteriaceae bacterium
CTTCTGCTAAATATCGTAAAGTATCATTCATCCAGCCCATATTCCATTTCAAACCGAAACCCAGGCCGCCAACTGCGGTTGGTGCTGTTACCCCCGGCCAAGCCGTTGATTCCTCGGCAACCATGACCACACCCGGTGAACGCTTGTAGGCAGTGGCTGTGACCTCCTGCAGCATCGCAATAGCTTCAAGGTTCTCCCGGCCACCATAGGCGTTTGGACTCCACTGGCCTGGCTCACGCGAATAGTCAAGGTACAGCATTGAAGCCACCGCATCAACCCGCAAACCATCCGCATGGAACTCCTCTAACCAATATGTTGCATTGGCCATCAAAAAATTGCGCACCTCATTGCGGCCATAGTTAAACACTAAAGTGCCCCAGTCGGGATGCTCCCCGCGCTGCGGATCAGGATACTCATATAATGCTGTGCCATCAAAACGTGCCAAAGCAAAAGCATCCTTGGGGAAGTGGGCAGGCACCCAGTCAATAATTACACCAATACCGGCTTGATGTAATTGGTCAACCAAATAACGGAAATCATCCGGTGTGCCATAGCGGGCTGATGTTGCATAATAACTTGATACCTGATAACCCCAGGAACCACCGAAAGGATGTTCAGCCACAGGCAAAAACTCAACATGCGTGAAACCTAAATCATTGAGGTACTCAGGTAGCTCCTTCGCCAGGTCACGGTAGCCGAGCCCCTCCTTCCAAGAACCAATATGCATCTCGTAGATCGACATCGGGCCAAAATGCGGATTGGTCTTGGCGCGTTTGGTCATCCACTGCTGATCAGCCCACTGGTGAACGTTCGCGGTGACTACTGAGGCGGTAGCGGGCGGCACCTCCGTGGCACGCGCCATCGGGTCCGCCTTTTGCAACCAATCGCCTTCACGGGTTTGAATCTCATACTTGTAGCGCGTGCCAACCCCTACGTCCGGCACAAACACTTCCCAAACACCACTAGCACCCAGTGAACGCATTGCCGTAGCACCCGAAGTCCAGGAGTTGAAATCACCAACCACCCGAACCGCCTGAGCATTTGGTGCCCAAACCGCGAAAGCCGTGCCAGTAACATCACCCATCACTGACGGAAAAGTCAACACCCGGGCACCCAAAGCATCCCACAGACGTTCATGCCGCCCCTGGCTGATCAAATGCAAATCTAACTCCCCCACCGTCGGCAAAAAACGGTAAGGGTCATCGACTTGACTAACTGACTGACCATAGGTGACCTCAACACGGTAATCGGGCACCACTGCAGCAGCCAGTGCAGCCACCCAAATGCCATCTTGCAGATGCTCTGCCACTAATCGTGCGCCATCGGCCAATAGAAAAACCACCTGATCAGCTAAGGGTCGCAAAGTGCGCAAGGTGACCACACCATCAACCAGGTGGGCACCAAGCACCGAATGAGGGTCATAGTAAGCACCAGCAGCGACCGCTGCGAGAGTAGCTGAGTTGACATCCTGGGGGGGGACTTGATTACTCGACATGTCCGGCACGCTAGCACTTTACAAGCCAGTACGGGGGACCAAGCGCCAAAAAAGTCCGCCCCAATCGCTAAAAACTGCCAATCCGGCGCACTTTACGGCAGCCGCTAACCAGCCCAGTTGACCTGCCTCAGCAGCCAGCCGGACACCCCTACAATGGGCTGGTGATCATTGAAGTCAGTGATCTGACCAAGGCTTATGGCAAAATCCGGGCAGTCAACTCGGTCAGTTTCGCGGTGCGCCCCGGCAGTCTGTTTGCTTTCCTGGGCGCGAATGGAGCTGGTAAGTCAACCACAATTGGCTGCTTGACCACATTACTGACACCAGACGCCGGGCAAATCATTGTGGCGGGGCATCAGTTGGGCCGTCAAAATGCGGCAATTCGCAGCGCAATTGGCCTGGTTGCCCAAGATTCACGCCTTGACCACTTACTGACAGTTCGTGAAAACTTGCTGCTCAAAGCACATTTATACAAGATCGATGCCTGTGCGCAACGAATCGCCGAGGTTGCTCAAGCCGTTGAGGTCAGCCAGTTTTTAGACCGCCGTTACGGCAAACTCTCCGGCGGGCAACGCAGACGTGTCGACATTGCACGTGCCTTACTCCACCGCCCCAAACTGCTCTTTCTTGATGAACCAACCGCCGGCTTGGACCCTGGCAGTCGACAACAAGTCTGGGCAACCGTTGAAAGTTTGCGCCAACAAACTGGCACAACCGTTTTCTTGACCACGCACTACCTTCAAGAAACCGAACGGGCCGATGAAGCAGTGATCATTGATCATGGTCAAACCCTCGCCCAAGGCACGCCTGATCAGCTTCGAGCCAAACATGCTCATCACGAATTGGTACTCACCGCAGCAGCCAACCAGGCAGCCGCAGTGCGCTCAGCGGCTGCTAAAGCTGGCCAAGTTGTCCAAAACCAACCAGTTAGGGAGGTCGCCGCTGCTGACCAGGCGCTACCAAACACGGTGCGCCTGCGGGTTGCGTCTTCCCAGGTTGCCCGTCAGCTGCTCAATCAATTAGGTGATCAGGTGGCTGATTTTGAATTTCGCCACGGCACCATGGATGATGTTTTTCTGGCATTAACCGGGAGGTCAATCGAATGATCACACTGCGTTTAGCTCAGCGAAATTTACGAATATTTGTTCGTGACCGCATGGGCTTGTTTTTCGCAATGCTCGGCCCGCTCATTCTGCTGTTTCTCTACGCCGCATTCTTGGGGAAGCTGCGGGTGGATGATCTCGCTAATCATCTACCACCTGGTGGCCGTAGTGTCGCTGAGGCGGCAGTGGTTGGCTGGGTGGTT
>JAIRPS010000146.1 GCA_031256885.1 Bifidobacteriaceae bacterium
ATTGGCGGTGTGCATCCAGGTTGCCCAAACTGTGTTCAGATAATCCCACATTTCGTTGGCCACGGTTTGCCCCACAGCGGCAGTGACTGATTTCATCACCATGTTGCGTGGATTGCCTCCCGAAACAATCCATTGGTTAAACCATTCAATGTCGGATGCGCTTGGTTCATGCGGCGTGATTGTGGTTGGGTCCGGTGGATTCATGAAGGCGTTCAGGTCAAAAGAGTTAGCCCCTGCCCACGCTTGCACCTGCGACGATGGGAAATTTGCGGTATCTACTGTGCTGCCTGCTTCGTCCGGTCGATCATTGGTGTCGTCTGGTCGATCATCATGAACATCTTGATTAGGGCTACTGGTGGTTTGGGGCTGCGGCGTAGCTGGCGCCGCGTTGCTGAGCGCCGCACCAGATGTCGCTAAAACCAGTACGGTAACGGCTGCGACCACACTGGTAACCTGATGCATACTACGCCTGCGACCAGCCCAATGCCGGTGGTTGAATGACATGTTGATCTCCTCTCCAACGGTTCTCATCCAACACCCAAGTCAAGCGACCAACACTGCATAAAAGCTGTGAAATCGCTGCGTTGCAGTCTGTGAATAGGGTTAGTTGTGTCGCCGATGTCGGTTGGCATGGCTGGTCCAGCGCGGCAGCCAGGCAAAAGCACCAGCCGCTGCCGCTAGGCCGAGCACACCAATGCCAGTTAGCCCAATGCTTAGTGAACCAATGGCGGCAGTTGCTGATATTGCTAGTGGCCCAATTGCCATGCCACTGTCAAACAATAAACGCCACCAGCCAAGGAATTGGGCGCGCTGACCGGGCGGCGCTAAATCAGCGCCTAAAGTCATCACAATTCCCGAACCTAAACCGTTACCTAAACCAATTACTAATGCCACAACTGTAAAAACACCAATTGCGTTTGTCAACGGCAACACGATTAAACAGGTTCCCATAATCAGCATGGATGGCACTGCCACCCAGCTGCGGCCATGCCGGTCCATGATGCGACCACCGGGGTAAAAGAGCAGCGCATCGGCTAAACCTGACAGGCCGAAGATCAACGCAATGCGCGCATCGCTTAATCCGAGATGCTCCCCCCAGAGCGGTAAGGCCGTATTGCGGACGGCCCGCACCGCCCCAATCACCAGCACTACCAAACCAAGTGTGCGCAACAAGCCAGGTCGTGCCGCCAACAAACTCACTAATGAAACCGGTTGTTCTACCGCTCCGGCGGCACGCTCCCCGCCTAAATCTGGCACCGCTAAAACCACTGCGCCAACTGCCACGGCTATCACCGCCACCATCACAAAGACTGCCCGCAAACCCCATAGGTGTATTACGGCTGATCCGGCAAAAGGCCCCACCAGCTGGCCGATTCGTCCCACCCCACCCAGGGTTGACATGGCGGTTGCCCGGCGTGAAACCGGCGTGTGTTCAGCTAGGTAAGACTGCCTGGCCAGCAAAAACACTGCATCAAAGCCGCCCAGCAGCAATACCCCCAAAGCCAGCAGCCACCAGTTTTCGGCCAAGGCACAACCAAGCACCACCATGATTGAACCGGTGGCAGCCACCAGCATGGCGCGGCGGTCACCAAAACGTGCCGCCAAACGCCCCGCTGGCACATCCCCGATCAGACGGCCAACACCCAGCACCGCCGCCACCAATGCAGCAACCGTGGTGCTGCCGCCTAACCGGCTTGCCCACAGGGGAATAACCGGTAGCAGCGCACCAATACCGGTTTCATACAGCAAACACGGTCCATACACCGCTGGAATCAATTGCCGTAAGGGCAGTCGCTCGCCGGATTGCTGGTTCACCGTATCCCCCGGCCCGCCCGGCCAGCACGAGTCGACCGTATCCCCCGGCTCACCTGAATGACCCGGCTCGCCGGGGCGGTCAACCGGTTCAGCTGTACCGGTCAAACCACTTTGACAATCTCAGCCAGCGGGCGGCGGGTTGAGGCGCGCTTCGGTGGGCCAGCGCGGTAACCGAAAGCCACCATTACTGCCAGCGGATCAACCGTTGGATCATGCACCCCTGCCTCAGCCAGCACAGCATCTGCCGCCGCAAAATCCAAGCCTTCAAGCGGGCAAGAATCAATCCCCAGCAAAGCGGCAGTTTGCATCATCATGCCCAAAACAATGTAAGCCTGGTGGCGTGTCCACTCACCAACTAAACGATCGTCATCGGCGGGAATGCCGAGCATATTGGTTAGAAAACCGGCAAACTGGGCTTCCCACTGCGCCATTTGCTCGGGCGGAAATTGCATGATGTCTTGCCTTAGATGCGCCAAATGTGGCGAACCTGGGCGCATCTGTGCACCAGCTTTGGCGGTGATTGCCACCAGGTGTGAGGCGGTGCGGAACTGTCCAGCTTGCGCGCCAGCTGCTTTTTCCACCAGTTGTTCACGCAACGCACTGTCTTGAATAACCAGCAGGTTGAAAGGATCAAGATGATTAGAGGAAGGTGCCATCACGGCCGCTTCAATGATCACCGCCCAGTCTTCATCAGGGATTATGCGGTTGGGGTCAAAACTTTTGGTTGCCCGGCGGAAGTGGAGGGCTTCGCGCACCATGGCACGCGCATGATTCTGGATCTGCGAATTGCGTTCTGTCATGGCTCTAATCTACCGCGTTGTGGTAGAATCAACACCTCCTTTCATAAATGAAGTGACGGGCGGTTAATCTAGCCGAACGGTCGCCCGTCACTTCGTCTCGTTGTTTACAAGACACACAGACGGGCGGCCGGCTCAACCACCGACCGCCCGTCAGCTTTTTAACTAGCCGCGAACTTTGCTGCTCGCCCGGCTAGCCACTGTCACCTTTGCCCCGTTTGGAGCGCGGCCAGTCACCCGCACGGTGATGCGCTTGCCTTTGTCCGCTTGGCCTAAACGATAGGACTGTGCCACAGCTCCCCTAATCGCTTTACCGTTGCGGTACCAGCGGTAACTGGTTTTCACTGTTTGACCGGCTGACCAGGTTGTTTTGGCGCGTAAGCGTGTGCCCACCTTGGCCTGGCCAACAATTTGTGGCTTGGCTTTGGCGCTCAGATTAGTTTTGATAACCGCACTGACCTTGCTGACTGTTTGCGTCAGTCCCTGCCCATTAGCAACGATTGGTGAGGTGCCAGTTGGCCGCAACCGTGCTTTGACAACCAGCTCAAGCAGCGCCTGCTGAGCCGCATCAACCTCTGCCTGAGTGGCGTTACCATCAGCGTTCACAGTTTCAGCATGCGTCAAGGCTTCCGCTAAACCAACAATGCTTGAAGGCAAATAGGCGGTCTGGTCAGCCAGGATCAGTTGAGCAATAGTGATGGCGCTGGTCAAACCACTGTGGTTGGCGCGTAAAGCCAAGTCGCTAACCGCCTGATACAACCTGTCGTAGGCCAGTTGCACCGCCAGTTCGCTGGCTTCAGCCAGATCAATCACCGGCTGGGCAGCTTGCCGGGCGGTTTGCACCGGATTCCAGGTGGCTGGCGTGAAAGCGCTGGCAACCAAACGGTCAACCAGGTCAACCAATGCCAGTAAAGCGCTTGTGTCACCTTTAGCAGTCACTGCCGCGATTGCCTGCTGCAAAGCTAAGGCGGTGGATAGTGCTTCAAGGTTAGTTAGGGCCGGGTTAGCAAGCGCTGTTTGTGCAGCGGTCAGGGCCGTACGTAAATCAGCTAGTGACGATTGCATAAAGCCTTCAGGGTGCTCAAGGATTGCTTCAGCATGCGCTATCAATGCCTGCAATGGGCCAAGCGCTGGGGCAAGTTCTAAGCCCGCAAAAGCCTGCTGCAACTCAGCGATCGCTGCGCTTTGCTCAGCCGTGCTGAAATCGCCGCGTTCAAGCAGCGCAACCGCCCGATCATAAGCCAATTGGAAGGCCGCAAAACTGCTTGGCGTGTAATCGGCGCGGCGTTGAATCACTTTGCCATATGTTTCCACTGCCAAGCCCAGCACGCTGTTGCTATTGTCGCCAACCGTCACGGTGATCGGTTCAGTGTACAAAGCATAAGAGGTGTATGCGCCGCCTGACCCTGCTGGGTGCTGTGCGCGCAGCAGCAGGTGCGCCACGCCACGGCTGACACCAGTGATCTGATTGTTAGCAATCGCAATATGCTCGCCACCATCAATCACCAACGCTTCGCTAGCCAGATCAAGCTGCCCACCAATATGGGTGGTGGCGGTGACAGCCAAATCGGTGCTTTGGCCAATCTCTAAATGGTTCGCAGCCAGGTTTGGTTGAATCACAAAAGCTGAATCTTTGGCATAACCGGACAAATCAGTGGTGATGCCGCCCACGCCCATGTTGATAAAGTTTGCCCAACCGGAAGCCGAGTTAATGGTCCACGGCCAAATGGTGATACCGCGAGCGCTCAGATGCTTGACAATCGTATTGTTGATTGGCCCGGAGCTCGGATTGTAGGTGGCGTTGAACTTTTGGGTGTGACCCAAAATGGTGGCCATGGCTGCTTGCGGATTGGTTGATAAGGATTCACCAATCAAGAAACCAAGTGACATTTCCGGGGCCAGTTCGGTGTAACGGCTAAGTGAGCGCTCGTTGAAAGAAATAATGGTGACCTGATCTTTGACTGCCGGATGGGCGTTGAGCACCTCAACACAGCGCCGTTCAATATCATCAGAAATCAGGTCTTTCGACTCAAGGAACAGCACCACATCTTTGCCCACCATGTAGTCAAGCAGTTCATCAAGGGTGGGGATTGGTTCGCCTTGTCCGGCATTGAGTCGTTTGATTTGCTCAAGCGTCAAGTCGATTGGCCGTAGTTGTGCCCGCGTCCGGCCGGTCGCTGCCACCTCGGCATCGGTCAGCGCGGTTGTCGTTTGAATGTCAGTGGTCCTGGCAAAAGTGTCATCGTGCAGCAGAATAACCGCATCATCTTTGGTCACATAAATGTCAGTTTCAATCATGTCAGCACCAAAGTCTTCAACCGACTTACGATAGCTGAGCATGGTGTTTTCAGGGGCTGCACCACCGTAAGGGGCAGCACCGGGGGTGCCGCGGTGGGCGATCACAAAAGGCCGCCGCGTCAATGTTGGGGTGGTGAAAACCGCTGCGGCACTTTGCACGGTGGCGGGTGTGCTGGTAACAATGCCGTTGGCACCTGAGGTGATCGCTTGCGTGGCGGAAAGCAGCGAATCAGTTGCCGTCACCCAAACTGAGGCGAGACGACGCTGCATTTGCTCAATAACCGTTTTGCTGGGAATACTGCCAGTCAAAATAATATTCTTGGTCCAGCCAATATTGGCTTGCTTGACCAGGTCTAAACCTTCAGCAACAGTGGTTGGTGTTTGGTTTGTCAATAACGATGCCCGTACCGGATGAGCGGTGGTTGCTTGACGAATCAGTTTGGTGATGTTCGGATCACTGGAAGTAACATGCTGGTCTTCCAAACCGTCATTGACTGTGGCAATGAACGCTTGGGCGGTTGGTTGATCTTCAATCCGCAAAACCACTTGAACCAGTTGCGGGGCTGCCGCTAATACTTCAAGCAATTCGCCCAGATGGTTACCTTGCGAACTGACAACTAACTTGCCTTCTGCCAAACTGAGGTCAGCCAGCAGGCTGGTGGTTACGTCATCGTCACTCAATGCTGTGACTTGCGCCAGGTCGGCGGCTTGATTCGCAACCACTGTGGGGGGGTTGACCAGGTTTGGGCTGAGCGTTTTTGGTTCAGCCGTGCTGGTTTGTGGTGCCGGGATTGGGTCAGTCATGAGCGAGATTCGCAAATTGTCCCACTGGGCGGTGCCGTAGTTGGTTTGGATACCAACATTGCCAGTCGCGTGTTCAGTGACCATGTCGGAGTAGATCATTAGCTGGCCGTCAAAATATTCACGCACCCGGTTGGCGTTGACTTCAACCTTGTAATGATGTTGCGTGTTCAGCGCCTGGGTGGTGGGGGCAGCTTGGGTGG
>JAIRPS010000050.1 GCA_031256885.1 Bifidobacteriaceae bacterium
CCACGCCAGCGCGCGCTGCCGCAAAAGGCAAAACCGCCATCTGCCAACAATTGCGTGACAAGCAGGCCAGAATATCGCCTTTCACCAGGCCGAGGTCTTGAAGAGCGGCGGCGGCAGCATCAACGGCAGCGTCGAATTCGCGGAAAGTCAACTGCACCGACCCGTCAATGATCGCGGTTTTGGCAGGGTAACGGTTGGCAGTGCGTCGGGGTATGTCACCTAAAGCGTTGCTGGAAGCCTGCGGGCAGGGATGCTGCTGAAAATCATTCACCTACCTAACTTAGGCCTTGACAGCCCAGTTAATCTTTGTCAGTGACCACAGGAAACAGCGCAACATCTTGGCGACTGTGGCCAAGTCGGCTGGGCCAAGCCCTGATCAATGGGCGGGCGTCGCTGCCCCGATGGCGGGTGGGTCAAGTCGGCTCGACCAACTCCTGATCAATGTCCGGGCGTGGCGCGGCCGGGATGGCGAGTGGGCTGGGCCAAGCCATCGGCTCATGTCCAAATTGTGAGACATGCACCATTGTTAGCTGAGATGCGGTCACTTCGACGGATTAACATGTCAAGGCAGATATTGGCCACTAGGAAAGGAATCACCATGGTCACCAACCTTCACCACCGTGTTTGCCGGATCAGCCGGCCAGCCGGTCGCAGGCGCCGCCAAACACTGCCAGGCGCACTTGCTTTAGTGGTCAGTTTGGCGCTGCTGGCTGGCGGCTGCCAAAGTGGAAAACCGCAATCAAGTGGCAGCAGCGACCTTGGTACACCAGAACAAGTCATGACCAAAATTGTCGAGGCCGCCAACAGCAAACTGCCGGCAGATCAAAAACTTGGTGAAACCCTGGGGCATGAAGTGACCAGCGACAGCGCTCAGGGCGACGCTGGTTTGTCAGCGGAAAACTTCCAAGCTAATGTCACCGCCGGCTGGGCGGCTACCGCTGCTATCAATGTCAACGCCCAAACCACAGTGCTGTTGCAAGCCAAAGACAGCAAAGCCGCCCAACAAGTCGCCGAGCAAGTGGCCAGCGGTTTCGATTCGCATAAATGGATTTGTGTGCTACCGGAAGAATCAACCGTCGCCTGGACAGGCACATATGTGCTGCTGGTGGTCGGTGGTGCCGCGGACAACAAAGCACTAGTTGATGCTTTTGGGCAAATCACCGACAGCAGCCCGCAAACCAACCGTTTCTTCACCTCCGCAGACCAAGGCGGCGGCTTGCAGTTCGGTGGCGGCGATGCGCCAGCCGACCAAGATGGGCAGGACACGCCAGCCGATCAGCCTAGTTTGGATGCACCACCCAACTGATCCAAGTCGCCCATTGACGTTGCTATGCTGTTCTCCTCACTGACATTTCTTTACGGGTTTTTACCGTTAACAGTGGCAGCCTATTTTGTGGCACCACGCCGCCTGCGCAACGGCGTGTTACTGGTTGCCAGCCTGGTTTTTTACGGTTGGGGCGGTCCAGGATATCTCGCTTTGATGAGTGGGCAAATCCTGCTCGCCTACTTTAGCGGTCGCCTAATTGACCGATGGCGTCAGGCACGTTGGGCTAAAGCCTGGTTTGCCACGGCGGTGGTTTTGACCCTGGCGAGTTTGTTATTATTCAAGTATGCGGATTTTACTGTGCGCAATCTTGACGCAGTATTCGGTTTTGGTTTTGAACCACTGCGCTGGACATTGCCGCTGGGCATTAGTTTCTATACGTTCCAAATACTGTCTTATCTGCTAGATTTACAACGCGGTAAGATTGCTGTGCAACGTAACCTGTTAGCATTCGCAACTTATGTGGCGCTGTTTCCGCAGTTGGTGGCCGGGCCAATTGTTCGGTATAGTGATGTTGAGCATGATCTAGCTCACCGCGAGCATTCATTGGAACGGGTGGCCGGGGGCTGTAGACGGTTTGTGGTTGGACTTGCCAAAAAAGTACTGCTCGCCAACACCTTAGGCCAATTGGCTACCTTGATGAAATCGGCGGCATTATGTTCAGATGGGGGTGACTGTGCGGCTGTGAGCAATGGCGGCGCTCTGGCTGCCTGGCTTTACTTGATCGCTTTTAGTTTACAAATATACTTTGACTTCTCTGGCTACTCTGATATGGCTATTGGTATGGGGCAAATGTTCGGTTTTCGTTTCCCCGAAAACTTTAACTTCCCCTATGTGGCGCGCAGCATCACCGAGTTTTGGCGGCGTTGGCACATGTCGCTGTCATCCTGGTTCCGTGACTATCTTTACTTCCCCTTAGGCGGTAGCCGTCGCGGTAAGCGACGCACCTGCCTGAACCTGCTAATCGTCTGGTGTTTGACCGGTTTTTGGCATGGTGCTGAATGGAACTTTTTGCTCTGGGGTGCTTATTACGCCGCACTGCTGATTGTTGAAAAATTTGTGCTACGGGCCTGGCTGGAGAAGCTACCAACTGCATTGCGCCACCTTTATGCGCTGATTTTGGTGCTGCTTGGTTGGGTGCTGTTCGATGCGGCAAATGTGCAACAAGCTGGGGCAATGCTTGGTGCCTTGTTCGGTGGTAGCGGCGGTGCGAGTGTGGCCAGCCAATACTATTTACGCAGCTTTGCTGTTCCGCTACTGATCGGTATGCTTGGTGCCACACCATTAGTGCGGCATTTAGCGATTGGCTTGACAAAACGTTACCCACGCGGGCAGGCTTGGCTTGAACCAATTGTTTTAGCCGGACTGTTAGTGTTAGTGACTGCCTGTTTAGTGGACAGTTCGTTCAACCCCTTCATCTATTTCCGGTTCTAGTGTGTGAGGTGAATCATGTCGCAATATCCTGGTAAAGCGAAACATTTAGCGGTTATTCTGGTGATTGGGTTGATGCTTGGTGGTGGGGGAGTGAGCCAGTT
>JAIRPS010000181.1 GCA_031256885.1 Bifidobacteriaceae bacterium
CAAAGGTGGCGCGCCAATGTGCGGGGGTCGCGGTAGCGGCACCAGCACAGTGCGCACAGCCGGTTTGATCACACTGCCCTTATGGAGACGTGCTAAACGCAGCCGCGCTGACTCCGGCAACTCCACTGGAGCAAAACGAATGAACTTCCCTTGGGCAGTGATTTCCGTAATATTGGCGGCGCGTGCCACCAGACGCAGCTGAGCCACACCGAACAAGTTATCAACTGGCACCGGGATTGGACCGTAACGGTCAGCTAACTCCTCACGGACAGCCGCCAAACTGGCCGAATCATGTGCCGAAGCCAATTTGCCATAAGCCTCCAACCGTAAACGCTCAGCTTCAATATATTCAACCGGAATATGCCCATCAACCGGTAATTCAACAACCACTTCGGCCACTTCCCCGCCTTCACCTCGGTATTCAGCCACCGCCTCACCAATCATCCGCAAATAAAGATCAAAACCAACCCCCTCAATATGACCTGACTGTTGCGCGCCCAGCAAATTACCAGCACCCCGTAATTCCAAATCCTTCATAGCCACCGCCATGCCAGCCCCCAACTCCGCTTGCGCCGCAATAGTAGTCAACCGCTCATGAGCAGTTTGCGTCAACGGCGGCTCAGCCGGGTGGAAAAAATATGCGTAAGCACGTTCGCGTCCCCGACCAACCCGGCCACGCAACTGGTGCATCTGGGCTAAACCAAGCCGTTCAGCATGGTCCACAATCAGCGTATTAGCATTAGCGACATCCAAACCAGTCTCAATGATTGTGGTGCAAACCAGCACATCAAAAGCTTTATCCCAGAAATCAACAATGACCTGCTCTAATTGGTGTTCCGGCATGGAACCATGTGCCACAGCAATACGCGCCTCAGGCACAAGCTCCGCCAAATGGGCAGCCAAAGCATTAATTGACTTGGTACGGTTATGAACAAAGAAAACCTGTCCATCACGCAGCAGTTCACGCCGAATTGCCGCAGTGACCTGCCGTTCATCCCACGCCCCCACATAGGTCAATACCGGGTGACGTTCCTCCGGCGGCGTGGCCAAAGTCGACATTTCACGAATACCAGAAATAGCCATCTCTAAAGAACGCGGAATAGGCGTAGCACTCATAGACAATACATCAACATCGGTTCGCAAAGCCTTGAGCGTTTCTTTATGCTCAACCCCAAACCGTTGCTCCTCATCAATAATCACCAAACCAAGGTCTTTGAAAGAAACCTGCGCAGTAATCAAAGCATGAGTACCAATCACAACATCAACCTTCCCCTGAGCCAGCTCCTGCTTAGTTTGATTAACCTGTTTAGCGTTCTGGAAACGCGACAACGGCTTAACCACTACCGGAAAAGCCGCATACCGTTCACTGAAAGTTTCCAAATGCTGCTGCACCAGCAAAGTAGTTGGCACCAACACCGCAACCTGCTTACCATCCTGAACCGCTTTGAAAGCGGCCCGCACAGCTATTTCAGTCTTACCGTAACCAACATCACCGCAGATCAGCCTATCCATTGGAATAGGCTTACACATATCAGCTTTCACCTCATCAATGGTTTGCAATTGATCAGGTGTTTCAACATACTCAAAAGCATCCTCCAGCTCACGCTGCCAAGGGGTATCTGGCCCGTAAGCAAAACCCCGACTAGCTTGACGCGCCGAATACAAGCGAATCAATTCACCAGCAATCTCACGCACCGCTTTACGCGCCCGAGTTTTAGCCTTAGTCCATTCGCTACCACCCAAATGTGACAATGCCGGAGCTTCACTGCCCACATAACGGCTCACCTGATCCAAAGAATCAGTCGGCACAAATAAGCGATCCGGCGCCTGGCCACGCCGTGACGGCGCATACTCAAGCACAATGTACTCACGCATAGCCGGTGAACCACCCGCCCGCAGCAAAGGCGAAACACCCGGCCTAAGCACCAGTTCAACAAACCGCCCAATGCCATGCTGCTGGTGAACCACCAAATCCCCCTGCCGCAAAGCCAAAGGATCAACAGTTTGCCGCGACCGACGGCTCGGCATACTAGTGCGCCGTGAACGCAGCCGCCCAGCCCGCCCGCGCAACTCCGCCTGGCTGAGCACCAACAGTTTCAACTGATTACTAACAAAACCCGGCCCCTGCCCACAAGCCACCAAAATAACACCCGGCACCCGCTGATCGGGAAGCGCATCCACCACACGAGCCGGTAAACCAAACCCCATCAGCTGCTCAACCAGCCGTTCAGCCGAACCATGACCCTCGGCCAATAGTAAACACGACCAGCCGGCCGCGGCCTTCTGGCCGAGGCCGGCCAGTATCTTCTCCGGATCATTCGCCAACAAAGGCGGTTCAGCAAGGCTCAGTTCAATGGTGGCCTGACCCAAACCAGAAAGCGTCCACGGCCCCAAACCACGCTGCTCCATCCGTTCAGCCAAATCATCAAGCTGCCGGTAACCACCACCAAAATCAATTGGCGCACTGCCACCCGCCGCCGCCACCGACCAGGCTGCCTGCCGAAACTCATTAGCCGCCGCATCTAAATCATGAGCGCGGCGCACCAACAATTCTGGCTCAGACAGCAACACCAACGAACGGTCAGGCAGTTGCTCCACCAAATCAGTCAAATCATCAACCAGCAGCGGAATCAACGATTCAAGGCCTTCCACCGCCATGCCCTGAGCCACCTTGCTGAGCATTTCCGCAAACCCCGGAAACGCCCCAACCATTGCGCCAGCCCGCTGCTGCACCGCCTCAGTCAGCAACAACTCCCGACAAGCCGGTGCCCACAATCCATCCGGCGCATCGCCGCCAGACCGCTGATCAGCCACCGTGAAACGCTTGATCTCCTCAACCGTGTCCCCCCACAAATCGAGACGCAAAGGATGATCCTCAGTTGGCGGAAAAACATCCAAAATGCCGCCCCTCACCGCAAATTCACCACGGCGTTCAACCAGGTCAGTCCGGTTATATGCATAAGCTGAGAGCTGTTTGGTGAACTGTTCCAAATCAAGCCGCTGGCCCACCTGCACAGTCAACGGAGCCAACTCAGACAAGCCCTGCACAAACGGCTGAATCAACGCCCGCAACGGAGAAACCAGC
>JAIRPS010000043.1 GCA_031256885.1 Bifidobacteriaceae bacterium
AATTGAGTAGTAACCCTGATCCTTGTTGGGGTAGGTGAACCGGGCCATGCCGGTGCGGGCGGTTGAGGTCAGCTCAACTGCTACCCCATTGCTGAGGGTCACCGCGTAGCGGCCGGGGCCTGACTGCTCATTGGTGGCCGTGTAGGTGACACCGACTGGGTTGCCGGAGGCGTTGGTGTTGGAGGTGGCGTTGATGGTGGGCATCATGCCAACCACGCCGCCACCGGGACAGCCCGGGCCGTTCAGGTGGGTCAAACTGAAGAAGTTGATCCGTGGGGTGGTGCCAGACACCAGTGATCCGCCGGAACCGTTGTAGTTGGAACGCGGCATGTCAGGGCCAAAGTTGACCATTCCGAATGGTACCTGGGCACCGGGTGCCACGTTGCCGGCGTAGCCGCTGCTGGCTGGCATTGATGTGCCAATCAGCAGGTTGACATACTGCGTCAGGGGCAGCAACTGGTCAGGTGGTGGCCCTTGCGTGGTGGCGAAGGCACCAACCGGTTGCAACACGCCGATCGCCAGGGCTGCCCCGGCGACCATTGCGCTGTACCGGACAAATGGTTTTAGGAAGTGCATTAGATGCTCCGTTCTGCGTCGAAAGCGCGGTTTGAAGGTTATTTGTGTCTCATGTTACATAACCGACTGTCGTTTGGGAAGAGTTTTCAACAGTTTGTGAAATGAATCACATTCATATTCAGATTAGCGGATAAATTTGCGACACTCCGATAAAAGCCGAGGTCGCAGAGGTTAATTGGCTTTGACTAAGCGACGGGCTAGTCCCTCATCAACCACCAAATGGGTGGCCACGCCGGCGCGCAGTGCCGCCAATAAGGGGGCCAACTTAGCTGGCCCAGCCACCGCGCAAAGACGGCGGGGTATAAGTTTTAGTTGCTGCGGATTGGGGCCAGAGGCGCGGCGGTTCAAATCAATGTCAGCATATGAGCCGTCACGGCGCAGCAAGACAGTGCAAACATCACCAACCACACCCTCAGCGCGCAAAGTTTCCAGATCAGCTTGCTCAAAATATCCAGCAGAGTAGACATGCGAAGGCAATGGTCCGGTCAGCGAACCAACCGAAAACAAGGCAATATCGGCGCGCGCCGCCACGTCAAGAACACGGCGGATTGACCGTTCACGCCACATCAGGTTCTTGGTTTCAGCGAAGTCAAAGAACGCTGGGACAGGGAAGTCTAAGACTGTGGCACCAAAAGCGTCAGCGAACCGCGAGATGATTGAACCGGCGTAAGTGATTCCCGATGACCGGGTGTTAGCGGCACCGTTCAACTGCACAACAATCGCGCCGGGAGCAGATTTTGGTTGTAAATGGCGAGCGATGGCTGTGGTTGTGGTTCCCCAAGCAACACCCAAGATTGTCTGTGAGTCAACCCACATCGCTAAAAGCCGAGCGGCGGCCAGCGCAACATCGTCAAGACTTTGGTAAGCATCGGCATCGTCGGTTAGCGAAACAACGTGAGCTTCCACGCCAAACCGTTCTTGAATCTTGGCAGCCAGGCCGAGCCGACGGGCGGCTGGAGCGTTCAAACGGATAGTCACCAAACCTTCTTGGCGGGCCGCTTTGAGCAGACGTGAGACAGAAGAGCGTGACAAACCTAAACGATGCCCAATCGTCTCCATTGTGTAATCCTGCAGGTAGTACAGTTCAGCGGCCAACTGTAGCTGCTGTTCACGCGAGACATCCATGTGATGATTCTTGCACAAACGTGCAAACTTGTTGCGCAAAGGGTCAATTGGCCAGGTTTTCATGGTAGACCTATGTCATGTCGCGGCCTCAGCGGCATACAGACGAACCGAATCCGTCTGGACGGCAACGGTTGACCAAACCAAATCGGCGGTGCGCCAGCAGCCAGTTGGCTCCCCACCACGATTAGTCGCCAACCAAGCCGTTACCTGATGACACTAATCAAACCTTCAAGGAGGAGCAAACACCGTGTCAATTATGAAAGACATCTTCGTTCCCGAACTTATCGGGACCGCCCTACTGATCTTGATGGGCTGCGGCGTAGTGGCCAATGTCATTTTGCGCAAGTCAAAAGGTTTTGGTGGCGGCACCTTAATGATCAACTTCGGTTGGGGTTTAGCCGTCTTCACCGGCGTCTATGCTGCCTACAAGTCAGGTGGTCACCTCAACCCGGCTGTCACGCTCGGCATTGTTGCCTCCGGCGCTGAAGAGTGGAGCAACGGCATTGCTGTTGACGCTGGTTCAGCCCTGGCATACATTGCTGCCCAGTTCATCGGCGCTTTTATTGGTGCCGTTTTGTGTTGGCTGGTCTACAAGCAGCAGTACGATGACGAACCCGAAGCTGGCAACAAACTTGGCACCTTCTCAACCGGTCCAGCCATGCGTTCCTACGGCTGGAACCTTGTCACCGAAATTGTTGCCACATTTGTGCTGGTCTATTGGGTGCTGCAATCAGCCGGGTCACCAAACGGGATGGGTCCGCTTGGCGTGGCCATGCTGATTGTTGGTATTGGTGCCTGCTTGGGCGGTCCCACCGGTTACGCAATCAACCCGGCGCGCGACCTTGGGCCACGTATTGCGCACGCATTGTTGCCAATCAAAGGCAAAGGCTCATCTGACTGGAGCTACTCGTGGGTTCCGGTGGTTGGCCCGGTGATTGGCGGCGTGATCGCCGGTCTGTTTGCCCTCCTGGTTGGCTTACCCACCGCCTAAAACATTCCTGAAAGGACTGATCTATGAGTAAATATGTTGTAGCCATTGACCAAGGCACCACTTCAACGCGGGCGATCGTGTTTGACCATGCCGGCACCATCATCTCGGTGGGCCAGATGGAACATGAGCAGATTTTCCCACAAGCCGGTTGGGTTGAGCACAATCCACTGGAGATTTGGAACAACACCCGTGAAGTGATTGGTGTGGCCCTTGCGAAAGCCAACATCACACGTCACGATGTTGCCGCAATTGGTATCACCAACCAACGCGAAACCACCGTGGTGTGGGATCGTCACACAGGCGAACCGATCTACAACGCGATTGTTTGGCAAGACACGCGCACCGCCCCGATCGTTGACCGTTTGGCGGCCGATGGCGGTGTGGATCGTTTCCGCAGCAAAGTTGGCTTACCCTTGAACCCCTATTTCTCAGGCACCAAGATTGTTTGGATTCTTGAGAACGTACCAGGTGCACGCGCCAAAGCTGAAGCCGGTGACCTCCTGTTCGGCACCACTGATTGCTGGGTGACCTGGAATTTGACCGGCGGTGTGGATGGCGGAGTGCATGTTACCGATGTGACTAACGCTTCGCGCACATTGTTCATGGACCTGCGCACGCTTGATTGGGATTCGGAAATCCTGAGCATCTTTGGTGTGCCGCGTTCAATGTTGCCAGCCATCAAATCTTCCTCGGAAGTTTATGGTCACGCAGCCTCAGAATCCTTGCTCCGAGAAACCCCGATCAGCGGTATTCTCGGTGATCAGCAGGCTGCCACCTTTGGCCAGGCGGCTTTTGGTCCCGGTGAAGCGAAGAACACCTACGGCACCGGCTGCTTCCTGATTTTCAACACTGGCGAAGAAATCGTCTTGTCGAAGAACGGTTTGCTGACAACCATGGCTTACCAACTGGGCGACGCTCGCCCGGTCTACGCCTTGGAAGGTTCAATCGCCGTGACCGGGTCTTTGATCCAATGGTTGCGTGACAATCTGGGGCTGATCAACTCAGCACCAGAGGTGGAAGAACTTGCCAAAACGGTTGAAGACAACGGCGGGGCGTACATTGTGCCGGCGTTCTCTGGCCTGTTCGCACCCTACTGGCTGACCGATGCGCGCGGTGTTGTCACTGGTCTGACCCGCTACGTTAACAAAGGTCACCTGGCCCGCGCCGCCCTTGAGGCGACCGCTTTCCAAACCCGCGAAGTGCTTGACGCAGTCAACGCTGACTCGGGTGTGCCGCTGGCAGAATTGAAAGTTGATGGCGGCATGGTGGCCAATAACTTACTAATGCAGTTCCAAGCTGATATCCTAGGAGTGCCGGTTGTGCGTCCGGTGGTTGCTGAAACCACTGCCTTAGGTGCCGCTTATGCGGCCGGTTTGGCGGTTGGCTTCTGGTCAGGCCTTGATGAGCTGCGTGCCAACTGGGCTGAAGACAAGCGTTGGGCGCCGGTGATTGCACCGGCGGAACGCGACCGGCAGTTCCGTAACTGGAAGAAGGCTGTCACCAAGTCGATGGCTTGGGTCGACAGTGACGTAAATTAAAGGACCTTTTACCTGGAGGGCCGTCAGGTTCCCCAGGTTGGGTCACCATATTGGTTGGTGACCTATCCCCATGAGGTGCGGCTGCTTACCCCGACGGCAGCCGCACCTCTTTTTAACCACCCTTGGGCGGTGAGTCTGCGCCGGCAGCCTACAATGGTTGTTGTACCAAAGAACGAAGTGGCTTACCATAAGGCACTGGCGTGACGAAGGAGGGTTGTCCATGACATCTCCGCAAAGTAAATGTAACTGTCGGGTTTCACAAGTCCACCACGGTGAAGCTGCAGTGAGCAAAACGTTGAAAACCCTGAGTTTGCGGCTGTTAGCACTTCTTGCCTTGAGCCTGTTGGCAGTTGGCGGCGGTTGTAGCACAACTTCAACACCAACTACCGCGTTGGGTAGTCAAACTACCAGCAATCCGGTCACACAGTTGGCTGGAGCTGCTGCTCAAGCTGACATAACCTCCTCACAGGCTGCGGACACACCCGCTGAGCAGGTGTCGTCAGCGGGACTGGCTCAGTCACCAGAAATGAAGGCTGCACAACAGCAGTTAGCTAAAGCTGTGACCGATTTCAGCACGGTCGATCAAAGCGACAACGGTATTCCGAATGGTTGGCGGGAAGGGGTTGTCGGCTTTTACGGCTCTGCCCAAGATGGCTACACCATGGTCCTTTCAGCTGATCAAGACCAAACTGCCTTACCAAGCTTTGTTAATCAGCTCAGTGCCTTAGCCCGCTCCCAACTGGCTGTGATCAACAGTTCAGTTACCACCAGTGCATTGACCGATGCTTGGCATAAGGTTTTTGACACCCAATGGTGTTCTGGTCAGGCAGATTTAGCAAACGGTACCATTCACTGGTTGATGGTTCATCCAAACGCGCAACGCGGCCTGATTGAGCTATCGGTTTACCCGGATGCTTGCCCAGATTTGGACTTAGAGAAGCTGCAAAATGTGGCACCAGGACTGGTTGAAGTTCAAATCGTTGACCAGATGCTCTAAGGCACCAGCCACCACACGCCTGGACGGGGTGGGGTATGGGGGATTTGTGTTTGTGGGTTGGGTTGGTCCACTGGTTAGGGCGGATGCTAGCAAGCTGAATATGGTGCTGAGTGTGAGTGTGTGTTGCCAAAGTGGGTGTGCGTGTGGTTTGGTCATTAGTAGATGGGTGGTTCGGTGTAGATGTAGTTCCAGTGGGGGGCGGGTTCAAATTCGCTGTGGTAACCGGCGGCGAACGGGCCAACGTCATAATCCAGGATTATGCATTGGTTATCATCGATTGTGAAGTCGTCAGTTTCACATGCTCTGAATCCGGCTCCGCCTTGGCCTGCTCCGATTATGGTTAGTGGGTAGGGTGATTGGTTGAGGAGGTTTTGCATCATTGTGCGTCCGG
>JAIRPS010000111.1 GCA_031256885.1 Bifidobacteriaceae bacterium
CAGCATCAGCAAACACCAAATCTGCCAAAGCAAACCGATCCAATGCGCCGCTCGGCAAGAGAATGTGTTCACCGAAACAGGCCACAACCTGCGCCAACCCCGGTGTGCCCGGTGCCACCACCAGTCGCGCAACCTGATCAAGATCAAGCACCGGCAACCCGGCACTAGCCAGCAGGTTGGCTGCCGTTGATTTTCCGGCAGCCAACCCGCCTGTTAATGCAACCTTGTTTGGACGCTCACACAAACTCAGTTGCTGGTTAGTTTGTCACGTAAGGCAGCCAAAGCTTCATCGGAAGCCAATGTGCCGCTGGATGATTGGTCACCGGCTGCTGAAGACGAATAGTCGGGTGCAACAGTAACGTTGGCGGCTTCTTCCTCAGCTCGTAAGGCGTCAGCAACTTGCCGTTTGTGGGCTTGCCAGCGTTCATGAGCGGCGGTGTATTCAGCTTCCCAAGCCGCCCGCTGCGCTTCATAGCCCTCCAGCCATTCGCCGGAATCAGGGTCAAAGCCCTCCGGATACTTGTAGTTGCCGTCAGCGTCATACTCACTGGTCATGCCGTAAAGTGACGGATCGAAGGTCGATTCATCGCCATCGGGATCAACACCCTCATTGGCTTGCTTGAGCGACAAGGAAATCCGCCGCCGCTCCAACTCAATGTCAATCACCTTCACAAAAACCGGCTCATCGACTTGGACAACCTGCTCGGGCAGTTCAACGTGGCGAACTGCCAGTTCAGAAATGTGGACCAAGCCTTCAATGCCGTCCTCAACGGAAACAAATGCGCCAAACGGCACCAGCTTGGTGACCTTACCGGGCACCACCTGACCAATCGCATGAGTGCGGGCAAACAGCTGCCAAGGATCTTCCTGTGTTGCTTTGAGTGACAAGCTGATCCGTTCACGATCCCGCTCAATGCTCAACACTTCAACAGTCACTTCTTGGCCAACTTCAACCACCTCAGCGGGATGGTCAATGTGCTTCCAGCTCAACTCAGAGACATGGACCAAACCGTCCACACCACCAAGATCAACAAAAGCACCAAAGTTAACAATCGAAGAAACCACACCGGCGCGCAACTGACCTTCAGCAATCTGCTGCAAGAAGGTTGTGCGTACCTCAGATTGGGTTTTCTCCAGCCAAGCACGCCGCGACAACACCACATTGTTGCGGTTCTTGTCCAACTCAATGATTTTGGCTTCAAGCTGCTGGCCAATGTACGGCTGCAAGTCACGCACGCGGCGCATCTCCACCAGGGAGGCTGGCAAGAAGCCGCGCAAGCCAATGTCAACAATCAAACCGCCCTTGACAACCTCAATGACAGTGCCAGTGACAATGCCGTCGGCTTCACGGATCTGCTCAATGCGACCCCAAGCACGCTCGTACTGGGCGCGCTTCTTCGACAGGATCAAACGGCCTTCTTTGTCCTCTTTTTGCAGGACAAGCGCCTCAGTTTGGTCGCCGACCTTGACAATGTCGCCAGGCGTCACATCATGTTTGATTGATAGTTCGCGGGCAGGAATCACGCCCTCAGTCTTGTAGCCAATGTCAACAAGGACTTCATCATGATCGACCTTGACAACAACGCCTTCAACGATGTCGCCGTCGTTAAAACTCTTGATTGTGCCATCAATGGCGGCTAGTAGTTCCTCTTCAGACCCGATGTCGTTGATGGCGACTTCCTGGGACTGAGGTGAGGCTTCGGTAGTGGTGGTCATAAGGTAGTAGGGCTCCGATACTGGAGTTGAGATGGAATTTGGACAAGCGCACCACCCGCACACGCAACGGCCAGGCACTAAACGCCCCGACCAATCGCGCCGCAGAGCAGAACGCGGCAACTACTCTAGCCGACACAGCGCCTTGCCCGCCACCTGAGTAGGTCACGATTTCATCACATTTTTGGCGTGGCGGCAACATTTGCCGTTCAGGTGGGCAAACGCTAAGCCGTGTCCGGGCCAGTAACTGGCGATGGTGGGCAAACGCTAAGCCGTGCCAAGTGCCTGCCTGCTATGTTCGGCTACGCCATTGCGCTGTCTTTGCAGCGATCTGATTTGTGCCGGGGATTAGCTAGCTCAGGCCAACGCGGTAGCCACACGCAACAAGTCAGCTGGCACAGTCTTCAACTTGCCGGCAATCTCTTCAAGGGGACGAGTGACAATCTGCTCGGCTTCCAAACCAACCATCACCTTAGACTGCCCTTGATGTATGGCATCAACGGCTGCCACACCAAAGCGCGACCCCAAAATTCGGTCAGTGGCGGTTGGCTGACCGCCACGTTGCACATGACCCAAAACAGTCACGCGGGTCTCAAAACCGGTTCGTTCACCAATTTCTTTGCCGAGACGCTCACCGATTGAACCAGCCACAATTGAGCCATGCGAGTCATACAGAGTTTCATATTGCATGGAAGTGTTTTCAGCCGGCACCGCACCTTCAGCCACCACCACAATGGAAAAACTAGTGTGCGAACGATGCCGATGAATCAAATGCTCAACAATCTGATCAATGTCAAAAGGCGCTTCCGGCACCAAAATTTCTTCAGCCCCACCGGCAATACCGGCGCTCACCGCAATCCAGCCAGCATGGTGCCCCATCACCTCCACCACCATGATGCGGTTATGCGACTCGGCAGTAGTGTGCAACCGGTCAACCGCCTCAGTGGCAATGTTCACCCCAGTGTGGAAACCAATTGACAACTCGGTTCCCCAAACATCATTGTCAATAGTCTTTGGAATACCTACCACGTTAATACCAGCTTCAGCCACGCGCGCTGCGGCTTTCAACGTGCCATCGCCACCAATACAAACCAGCGACTCCACACGCTCCGCTTCCATGATGCGCATCACCTGCTCAAGTGAACCATCCTTGGCTCGCGGATGGAAGCGTGCAGTGCCCAAAATGGTTCCCCCGGTTTGCAGCATGTTGCGCATAACCGAACGTGACAACGGCATAAAATCGCCGTCACGCGCTCCCTTCCAGCCGTTACGGAAGCCAAGCACCGAGTCGCCATACTCCAGTTCAGCTCGCTTCACAACCGCACGGATAGCCGCGTTCAACCCGGGGCAGTCGCCCCCGCCAGTCAATAAGCCAATTCGCATGCCACCAGCCTAAGGCCAATTGGCTGCGTCGCCAGGCCAACTCGGCAAAGATTCCTCAGCCAATGCGGCAATTGCTGGATCAGCAGGGGGTTGTCTATGCGCAAACTGCCGCGCTGGTGATAATCCCCCTTGCTTGATGCAGGTGAAGAGGCTGGTGGTCCGGCTGAGCGCGGTGCCAAGGTGCCCTCCACCCCCCTGATGCGGGTCACGAGGTATCGGACGGCGCCCTGGTGTTCATTCATCCCCTTGCTGCGGGTCACGCAGGTTCTGCGCGAGGTTTGTTTCCTTTTAACCCTGTTTTATGAAACAAACCTCGCATTGAATGCCCGCAAGCAGTAACAGCATCACTGACACCAGCAACGACCCCGGCCAACCGGTTGCAGCCCAACCCCACTAACACACCTTCACCGCCGCACCAAACCGTCCGCAAACCCCAACCAACCCCACGACCCCGGTCCACCGGTTGCTGCCACAGCATCACCAACCGTCCCCGCCGACACCAACGCGCCAACCTAACACCGTCCAACCCCACTAACACACCTTCACCAACGCACCAACCGTAACCACCCACACTTTTCCCATACCCCCACACCACCAGCAGCCCCATCAACACCACGCCTCAATGTGCTCCACAAGGATTCAGCGCGAGGTTTGTTTCCTTTTAACCCTGTTTTATGAAACAAACCTCGCGCAGAACCGTTTGGGTTGGCGGTGTTATGCCTGGGACTGGCGGTTGCTGCTGGTTTGTGGTTCTGCCTGATGCGTCACAGGCCGGCAGCGCTGTTGCTCTCAGGTTCATGGTTGATGGGTGGGGCATCGGCGGGTTGCTGAAGCACTCCTCCTGGCCAGTTTGCTAGTGGTGGACACTGTTTGAACTGGTTGGCCTGGTGGTTGGGGAGCTTGGGTTGGTTGGTCTATGTTTGTTTGGTGAAAATGTTGCTGGTTGTTGTGGTCGTGTTAGTTTCGGTCGGTGTGGAGGGTTTGGCTGGTTTTCTGCTGGCTGGGCCAAGTAGAGTTTCGGCGCGTTCCAACCCAACACATCAGGTTGACCTTGGTTCGGTCCGGTTAGTGTTTGGAGCGGGCGCTCTGGTTGTGCTTGTGGTTCCCTTGTTCAGGCCGCTGCCGTGGCAGCTTTGGCTGCATTACCTTGTGTCGGTGCTTGTGCTGGCGGGTGGCGCATTGCTGCGAAAGGGCTGTTTCCGCACTGAACACACCTCAAACTAGTTGAACGCAGGTTCAGCGCGAGGTTTGTTTCCTTTTAACCCTGTTTTATGAAACAAACCTCGCGCAGAACTGGGCAGGCTGGTGAGGCTGAGTCTGGGGTGGTGGTGGTTTGGCCACGGTTGCCTACTGGTTTGCTGCTCTGACAGATGCTGTCCAAGCCCGGCAGCACTGGTGCCCATGGGGGTTTCCTGCTGATCGACGATGAGTGTCAGCCTGGTGCTGCTGAGCCCGGGGTTGCGATGGTTGATCCCACGGTTGCGTGCTGGTTTGCGGTTTTGGCCGTAGCGGTCCCACCCGGCAGCACTGGCACTCACAACGGTTGCCTTCTGATTGACAGTGCGTGTTGTGTCCGGCGCGCTCCCTGGTCCAACTGTTATCCACAGGGGTTACCTAATGGTTCATGAGTTGGTGGGCGACACGCCGGCGTGTCGTTGAGGTATCCACATGGTTGGTGTAGTGTACGAAGCTGTTGCCAGTGCGAACCATGCTGGCGTTTCGATCCGTTCTATGTTGTTAAGGAGTTATTGATACGCATGTTGTT
>JAIRPS010000137.1 GCA_031256885.1 Bifidobacteriaceae bacterium
CCCAGCTGCCGCAATTCGCTGAGCTTGGCGTTCAGCGATCCGTTGGTCAGGGCTGGCTTGACGTTGAACAACCGGTTGGGCGGGCCGTTGCTGCGCTACCCGGACATCGGTCCGCTGTCCGCTGCGGCTGGCTTGTCGGCCAGCATGGGGGTGATGGTTTGCCGGTTGTCGCAACTGAGCGCGCGGCTTGCTGGCGGTTTTTGGTGCATTAGTTGGCCGGGTGGCGGCGTGACGTCGGGTTTGGGCGGCGTGGGTGATTGCCACCAGACTGCCGGTTAATGCCAATGTTGGCAGCACACCTGCTAATAGCAGAGCTTTACCAAAGGCAACCAGCAGCCATCCGGTGACGGTTAGCAGGAATAAGGCAACCAGCAGGGCTGCTCGGAAACGAGCAGCTCGTAATTGCTGTTCACGTGCAGTGTTGGCGGTTTTGGCTGGTCGCACTGTGGGAACCGTGGGACGCGCAGTTTGCTTGGTGGTGCAGCCAACTGGGCGGGCGGTGCTCGCCGACTGCTGGCTGCGCCCTGCAGCGGTTTGCGTTGTCTGGCTGGCTGCCGGTGCAACCGGCCGGTTTGGGCGGTAATTGGTTGGCCGGTTCATGGCGACGATTGCCCCCTGTTCCTTGACCCGGATGATCGCTTCGGTGGACGGTCCTACCGGCTGGTTGGTTGGTCGCTGCACTACACGCGCACCCCAATCTTGACGGTCATGCGCGGCGGCTGTGACAATTCGGCGTCGGTCTCTCACTAGTTGTGGCAGAAGGTACCCTAGGCAGACCACCACCAAGGCAGCCAAAGCGAGGGCGGCAGGTGGTCCCATAGTCGCTAACTGTAAATCTCTGGTCTAACTTAGTTGGCCAAGTCTGACGGAGTGTCGCCAACCGAATCACAACCATGTGATTTGCCTTGACTGGCTAGGTGCTGCGACCGCCTGTCGCTAACCACCGGTTGAGTAAGCCTTCTGGAACATCTTCAGCAGTCAAAGCAAACACTTGGTGGTCAACCCACTGCCCGCGCACATAGATGAAACCGCGCCGCAAACCTTCGCTGCGAAAACCTAATTTGGCTGCCACACGCAAACTCGGCTGATTGGTTGGCTGAATCGCTAGCTCCAGCCGGTGCAAACCAACCGGCCCAACCACATGGTCAAAAGCCAGTGCCAAAGCCGTTGGCACAATCCCTTGGCCAGCCAGAGCCTGGTCAAGCCAGTACCCCGCCGATGCCGCACAAACCGCTCCGCGCATGATCGAAGAGACCGCCAATAAGCCCGCCAGCTTGCCGCGCCAAACAATCACCCACGGCAGTTCTTCACCGCGCCTCGCTGCACGACGTCTCAGTATTGCGGTTCGCCGCCAGTTACGCGGATGATCAACTGGTCCGCGCGGGCTGGTTCCTTCCCACGGCTCAAACCATTGTCGGTTACGTTCCCACAGCTCAGCTAGCTGTGCAGCATCACGCCAGCTGATTGGGCGTAAGGTCAGTTCCCCGTACTGCAAACGAACGGGCCAGCCGGGTGCCGTCATCGTCACAGAACCAGCCTAGTGGCATGGTAGAGGCAAACCAGACCACCGCAGTTTTCCAGCGAGTCTTGACCCACCACTGAGTTGTCGCAGCAATTCGCGGCGCTACAAGAGGCAAAATCTGGCACAGTAAAGATGTGGAAGCAAAATCTGCCCTGCGTCAAATCTGGTTAGCTCGCCGCAGCCAGTGTTTTGCTGATGAAGTTACCGCTTGGCCATGGGCGCAAAATGGTTGCACAGTTGAGCAAGCCACCGCCGGGTGGGCTGACTTGCTGCCGCCACCTGGTGCGCTGGTAGCCGCCTACTGGTCATTTGGCCATGAACCGCCAACCCTTGCGTTACTGGCAGCCTGGCTGGAAGCCGGTCGTCGCATCATTGTGCCGGCCCGCTCGGATCAACCCGCCTGGGCGGAACTGTCCCCCACTCAGCTGGCCGGGCAGCCACCCAGCTTGAGTGATCGGACGCTGGAGCCAAGTGTTTTAGCGCAAGCTGAGTGCGTGGTGGTACCGGCTTTGCTGGCTGACCGGTCTGGTACACGCTTGGGTCGCGGCGGCGGTTGGTATGACCGGGCTTTGCTGTCAGCCCGGCCAAACATTCCCCGGATTGCACTGGTCAATCCAGCTGAACTGCTCGAGGCTGGCCAGCTGCCTCGGCAAGCCCATGACCAGCCAATCAGTCATGTTCGCTTACCTAACCAGATGGTCAATCTTGATCAATAACCACCTTGCCGTCACGTTCGCCAACCCACTGGCGTGGATCAATTTCTGGGCGTTGCCACTGGTAGGACGAGGTAAACAGCGGTGAAGAGATCATCAGGTCGGCGGTGGCAGCATTACAAGCAGCCGGTGCGTTCCATAACGCAGCCAACCGCAGCAAGGCTTTGACATCAGGATCGTGCGGTTGCGGCTCAAGCGGGTCCCAGAAGAAAATCAACACGTCAAGCCGGTTTTCAGCAATCATTGCCCCGACTTGTTGATCGCCGCCAACCGGGCCGGAAAGCAGACGATTGACCGGTAAACCGAGTTCATATTCGAGCATTGTGCCGGTTGTGCCGGTGGCCCACAGCTCGTGAATGGCTAATGCCTCGCGGTTGAACTCACACCAGCGCAGCAGGTCAAGTTTCTTGTTATCATGCGCCACCATGGCTATGCGACGACGAGCCGGTTCGGTAGTCATTGCTCCTCCTCAGTCTGGTTTCTTAACCATTGTCTCTAGACTAGTCAACTTGCCCGATGTCGCCGCTAAGGCTGGTCGGCTGGCTCAACTTTGCCTCTGGTCAATCGCGGGTTTTCCGGTTTGTCAGCCCAGGTGGTAATCTCACCCAGGGTTGGCTGCCTGCCAGCCTTGCCAACTTTTGGAGGTTCACTGCGTTGCCCACCTACGCTTATCTTTGCCGCGCCTGCGGCCACCAGTTTGAACAGCGGCAATCTTTTGATGATCCACCAGTGAGCGAATGCCCACAATGCCAAGGGCCTGTTCGCAAGCTTTTCAACACGGTTGGCGTGGTTTTTAAAGGTTCTGGGTTTTACCGCACAGACTCACGCAATCAGCGGCAAGCTGGCTCGGCTTTTAGCAAGACTGCCAAGTCAGCTTCCAGTTCAGGGACTGAATCTACTTCTCGCCAAAGCACTAGTTCAAGCGCTAGTTCAGCCTCGGGG
>JAIRPS010000156.1 GCA_031256885.1 Bifidobacteriaceae bacterium
GTGGCGGGTTGTATTTGAAGCCGCCGTCGCGCGGCGGGTTATGCGATGGCGTGACCACAATGCCGTCAGCCTGGTTGGCTGGTTTGGGTAAACTGCCGCGCCGAGCAGGCTGGTCGCAACCATTAGCAACCAGTATGGCTCGGGAAATCGCTGGAGTTGGCGTGAAGCTGTCACGGGCATCAATTTGGACTGTCACTTCGGCAGCGGCTAACACTTCTAAAGCTGTTTGCCAGGCAGGCAGTGATAGCCCGTGAGTGTCACGGCCAATGAACAGTGGACCGCCTATGCCTTGCTGCTTGCGGTATTCAATGATTGCGGCGGTTATGGCAATAATGTGGTTTTGGTTGAACGCGCCGTCAAAGGCTGAACCACGGTGGCCAGATGTACCAAACACCACCTGTTCGGCAGGGTTGTGCGGGTCGGGTTGCCGGTCATAGTACGCAGCAACTAATGCATCGAGGTCAATCAGGTCGTCAGGTTGAGCAGGCGTGCCAGCGCGTGAATCCATAGTGGCTATCTTGCCACCTTTAATGACTCTTGCAGCTATTTTTGGCTTAGCGCAACTCAAAACGGGTGTCGTCTGATTCAGCGCCGTTAACAGTGGCCACCACATGGTAGGTACCTGGGCGGCCAGGTGCCGGTAAGTCTGCCTGGCAAGTTTCCGATGACCGTTGCCCATTCCAGGTGACGGTGATTGGTTCGCTCGCACTGGGCTGCAACAGTACAAGCTGGGGTGAGATTAGACCGCTCAGGTCGTTGGCTGGCGGCAAATTGTCTGATTCAGAACCATCAGTGGCTGCCACTAAACCATCGGCTAACTGATTGTCGAGGTTGGCAGAATCATCGGTGGTTGCTTCAGGATCATCGAAAAGCTCTTGATCATCTTGTGTGTCTACACCGTCAGGGCAGTCTTGACTGTCAAATATCCGGTCAGAACCGCTGGTGACATGCAAACTGATGGCTGCCGGGTCAACTGCGCAAGCGGTTGACCCGGTGTTGGTGACGTTGGCTGTGAAAACGATTGGCGCACCGGAATCAAAACTGTAAGTGGTTGGTGCCAGTTCAACTTTCAGGTCAGCTTTAGCACAGTCAGCTACTTCAGGTGGCGGTGAGAACGTGTCAAGAGCTGCCAATGTGGTTGGTGTGGCGGTTGGTGTTTTCTTAGCTTTCGGCTCAGACCCACCACAAGCTTTGATGATCAACACAAATATCACGACCACTACAATCGCGCCGAGCAGGAAAATCGCACGGTTACGCCAGTAGTAGCTGGGGGGCTGTGGCCCCGGTCCAGTTGGGTGCAGCAAGGCGTTCACGTTGATCAGCCTATTGACCGCTACCGTTGTTCATCTGTGCGGCGCGCCGAAAAATTGTTGTAGCCGCACACGATTTGTTCCGCAACTTGTTGAACCGACTGCCTGGTTGTGTCAATAACTAGGTCAAAGTTGGTGGCTTTGGTGATATCAACACCGTAACGGGTGGTAAACCGGCGACGTTCGGAAGCTGCCCGGTCAACCAGCGCCTGAGCGGCCTGGTCAAGCGTTTGATACGCCTCAGTTTGAGCGGGGTCACGGTCCAGCACTCGCTTGGCGGCGGTTGCTGGGTCCACAGTTAGCCGCACCCGGAAACAGTGGGGTACAAAATGCCAGGCCATGCGGGAATCAAAAATGATTGGTTGGGTTGCTTGGGCAGCCAGCTGTTGTGTGCCGGAATCGATCTGATCATCAATGGTTTGGTCTTGTTCAGCGAGCAGATTGGCTTGCAATGTGGTTAGGTGCATTGCGGCAGCAATTGATCGCTGGATTGCACCTGTGGAAACCACCTGGTAGCCCAGCTGTTCCGCTAAGGCAGCGGCTACCGCACTTTTGCCGCTGCCTAAATCACCAGAGATCGTCAAATGGACTATGGCAGCGCCAGCGGGTGGTTCAGTGGGTGAGCTTAGCTTTGGTGTCAGTGGCACGGTCATGGACATAGCTTAGAGTCCGGCACGATTTCAAGCAGCATGCGCGTGTTGCCTAAAGTGTTGGGCTTAACGCGAGCGAGGTCTAAAAACTCGGCCACACCGACATCGTGCGAGCGCAGCATTTCCTGGTAAACCGCCGGACTGACTGGTGTACCGGTGATGGGGCGAAAGCCGTGCCGAGCAAAAAACTCAACCTCAAAAGTTAGGCAAAAAACTCGCTTCAACCCGAGATCGCGCGCTCGGCGTAGCAAACCAGTCAGGATTTGATGGCCAACCCCAAGGCCATGAAAAGCCGGGTCCACAGCCATGGTGCGGATCTCTGCCAGATCTTCCCACATGATGTGTAAAGCACCGCAACCAACCAGCTGGCCTTCGTTGAAAGCCACCTCAAACTCTTGCACGGATTCGTAAAACTCAACCGGCCAACGCCGCACAATCCGCCGCTGGTCAACATAGGCAGCAGTCAAGGCACGGATGGCAGTGACATCAGCAGGGCGTCCACGCCGTAATATGAGGGGCGCTGCCACCTACGGAAGCTGACTGAGAATTGCTGCGCTGGCGGAACAGCCAATTCGTTCAGCACCAGCTTCAATCATGGCTAAAGCAGTCGGTAGGTCTTTGATCCCACCAGAGGCTTTGACTCGCAGACGTCCGGCAACTGTTCGGGTCATCAACGCGACCGCTTGGACGGATGCGCCGCCTGCCGCATGAAAGCCGGTGGAGGTTTTCACCCAGTCGGCTCCGGCGTCTTCAGCCGCCCAGCAAGCCGCCACGATTTGTGCCTCGGTCAGGGCGGCTGATTCAATGATCACTTTCAAGGGCACACCTGCTGGCACAACCGCCCGCACGGCAGCAATATCCGCAGTAACCAGTGACCATTCGGAAGCTTTGGCGCGACCCAGGTTCATTACCATGTCAATTTCCCCAGCACCGTTTGCGACCGCTTGGGCGGCTTCGGCTGCTTTGATTTGCGGCAGATGCGCACCGGAGGGGAAGCCAACCACGGTCACTGGCGTTACGCCAGTGGATGCTAGCGGCAGAAAACAGGGTGAGACACAAACCCCAAAAACGCCAAGTTCCACGCTTTCGCGCAGGTGCCGCTCAACTTCCTGAATGGTCGCTTCAGGCTTGAGCAGCGTATGGTCAATCATCTGGGCTAGTTGCGCGCGGTTCACCGGGTTATCTCCCCTTGTTGGGCTCGGGTAGGTCTGCTGCCCAAGGATACTCGCCGCCAGGGCGTTGCGTCACCATTTAACTGTTCAAATGAGCTTGCGATTATGCCGGTGCGGGTTGTTCCTGTTCGGCTGGGTCGGCAGGCTCAGCCGGACTGTCCGATTTGCTCGGCAGGCGGCCTTCAGACTTGGCTTTGAAGGTGAATTTGCCGAGTACGCCTTCACCCACAGCATCAATCACCACGTTTTGACCAGCTTTGATCTCACCGAACAGGATTTTTTCAGAGAGCTGGTCTTCAATGTCGCGTTGGATGGCGCGGCGCAGCGGACGTGCGCCTAACACGGGGTCGTAGCCGCGTTCGGCAAGCAGTTGTTTAGCGCCGGCGGTCAAACTGATGGTCATCGATTTGGCGGCTAGGCGTTCGGACAGTTTGCTGATCATCAGGTCAACAATCTGCACAATCTGCTCTTGGGTGAGCTGCGGGAAGACAATCGTGTCATCAACCCGGTTGAGGAACTCTGGCCGGAAATGCTGCTTCAGCTCATCGTTCACCTTGTTTTTCATCCGCTCATAGTCGGTGGCTAGCTCGCCGCCGGCTTGGAAGCCGGTCATCACGCCTTTGGCAATGTCGCGGGTGCCCAGGTTGGTGGTCATAATGATCACCGTGTTTTTGAAGTCAACGCTGCGGCCTTGCGCATCAGTTAGGCGACCGTCTTCAAGGACTTGCAGCAGTGTGTTGAAAATGTCCGCATGGGCTTTTTCAACTTCATCGAAAAGCACCACTGAGAAGGGCCTGCGCCGCACTTTTTCGGTCAACTGGCCGCCTTCTTCGTAGCCGACATAGCCGGGTGGGGAGCCGAACAGTCGTGAAACGGTGTGTCGTTCAGCGAACTCGCCCATGTCGAGCTGGATCAGGGCTTCTTCATCACCGAACAAAAATTCGGCGAGGGCTTTGGCCAGCTCGGTTTTACCTACACCGGTTGGTCCGGCAAAGATGAAGGAACCGCCCGGCCGTTTGGGGTCTTTCAGGCCGGCCCGGGTGCGCCGAATCGCCTGCGATAACGCTTTGATGGCTTCTTCTTGACCAACCACACGCTTGTGCAGTTCGTCTTCCATGCGCAGTAGCCGGGTGGATTCTTCTTCAGTCAGTTTGACTACGGGAATGCCGGTGGACATGGCCAAAACTTCGGCAATCAGTTCTTCATCAACCTGGCTGACAGTGTCTAAATCGCCTGATCGCCACAGTTTTTCGCGTTCTTCACGCTGCTCGGTCAACTGCTTTTCTTTGTCGCGCAGGGCGGCTGCCTTTTCAAAGTCTTGCTCGTCAATGGCAGATTCTTTGTCACGCCGGGTGGCGGCGATTTGCTCGTCGAGTTCGCGTAGCTCTGGCGGGGCGGTCATGCGGCGGATGCGCAAGCGCGCGCCGGCTTCGTCAATTAGGTCAATCGCTTTGTCCGGCAGGTAACGATCATTGACGTAGCGGTCAGCCAGGTTGGCTGCAGCCACTAATGCGCCGTCGGTAATGGACACGCGGTGGTGCGCTTCGTAGCGGTCACGCAAGCCTTTGAGAATGTCAATGGTGTGGTTGAGGCTTGGTTCGTTGACTTGGATGGGTTGGAAGCGCCGTTCTAAAGCCGGGTCTTTTTCCACGTATTTGCGGTATTCGTCAAGCGTGGTGGCTCCAACGGTTTGCAGTTCGCCGCGCGCCAGCATTGGTTTGAGGATTGAGGCAGCATCAATTGCACCTTCAGCAGCACCGGCCCCAACCAGGGTGTGGATTTCGTCAATGAAGAGCACAATGTCGCCGCGCGTACGGATTTCTTTGAGGACTTTTTTCAAACGTTCCTCAAAGTCGCCACGGTAGCGTGAGCCTGCCACCAATGATCCCAGGTCAAGCGTGTAAAGATGCTTGTCTTTGA
>JAIRPS010000168.1 GCA_031256885.1 Bifidobacteriaceae bacterium
ACCCTGCACGCCGGATATCAAGCAGACGGCAGCAGCCCCACACCACCACCTTCAAGCCCCACCCCCAGTCTCACGGCCAGTTCCCCAAGCAACCAGCCCAGCAGTCCGCTGGCTAGTGCCACACCAAGTGCGCCGGCCAGCCAGTCAAATACTCCACCGCAACCCAGCCCAACAACGGTTGTGCCAAGCCCCACTACCAGCAGCAAAGCGCCGGCTAAAGCCAAGGCGACTGTCAAACTGACTTTCAAGACAAAGCGTCTCAAAGCTGGTCAACGCTCAAGCGTCACGGTGCGCGTGAGTGTCAAATCGGTGGCTAAACCAACCGGACGCATCAAAGTCAGTTGGGGTAAACGCAGCGCCAGTCTCAGCCTAAAAGCTGCCGCCAAAGGCAAAGCGACCATTCGTTCGCCCAAACTCACCAAAGGTAGTTACAAAGTAACCGCCACTTATACACCAACTGGATCAGCCGCCAAAGTTGCTTTGACAAGCAAATCGACTGGTTACCGGCTGACAGTTAAATAATCTGCCGCAAGCCTTGGCAGCCTTGCGCCACCAAGGCTTGTGTCGCACTGAACAGGTCACCTGTTGACCTAACTACATCCCATCAACTGGCCGCAAGAGGCCACCCAACCCCGGACGACAGGAAAAATCGTCTACTTCGAGGAGATGCAATCAATGCGCAAACCATCAAAACGCTGGTTGGCCTTGACCACGGCCATAGGCCTGGTTTTAGCGGCCGCACCAGCTCAGGCATGGTATCCCACTGAGGATCCCAGTCCCCTGGAAACTGCCAATGCGAAGCTGTCAATGCAAACTTCGCTAGAAGGCATGGTCTTGCTTGACAACCATAACGGTGTGCTGCCAATTGCCAAGACTGGCAACCTTGCCCTGTTTGGTTGCGGCGCCATGTCAACTGTCAAAGGCGGAACCGGCTCCGGCGCTGTCAACAACCGCGCCTCCGGCAACATTTCAGCCCGTAAAGGTTTTGAAGATGCCGGGTACACAATCACCACATCAGATGCCTATTGGCAAGCTCTTGACGGTATGGACGGGGTGGCTGCTAATGCGCGTTGCCAAACCACCGAAACATTGACTGCCGAATGGGCACCGAGCCGCAATTTCAAGTGGCAGTCTGAAGGTCTACTCAACTCCCAGTACACCTACCCCAACCCGATCTATCCCGATGCAGCACTTGACGCAGATACAGTCAAACCAACTGCCGCCACCGACACCGCCATCTACATTGTGTCCCGCAACTCCGGCGAACACTGGGATCGTTACAACGACAAAGGTGACTACCTGCTGTCTGACACCGAGCGGGCTAACATCAAACTGATTGGCCAAAACTATGCCAACGTGATTTTTGTGATCAACATTGGTGGCATCATCGACACCAAATTTGTTGCCGAAATCAATCAGGAAACACGCGACCCCCAGAACGGCGACCCGATTGATGCAGTGTTCCTGATGAGCCAGGCTGGTCAAGGTGGCGGCGCTGCCCTACCAATGGTGCTCAACGGCACTGAAACACCTTCCGGCAAACTCACCGACACTTGGGCTAAAAACTACGCCTACTATCCGGCAGCCGCCACCTTCTCGGTCAACGACTATTCGGACAAAACCCACCTACCGCCCTTCCCCGCCGAAGGTGACCCCAGCGAAGCCAAGTACAAGCAAGAGGACTACAGCGAAGGCATCTATGTGGGCTACCGCTACTTCGACTCCTTCTACAAGACCATTGCTACAGGCACTGATCGACCAGAAGATGTGGTGGTTTACCCCTTCGGCTTCGGCCTGAGCTATACCAGTTTTGACATCAAGACTGATTCAGTGACAGCCAAGCTTGATTCCGATATCACCGTCAAAGCAACCGTCAAAAACACTGGCAAAACTTACAGTGGCAAGGAAGTTGTTGAGGTTTACGCATCAGCACCAACCGGTCAAATTGACAAGCCGTACCAGGAACTGGTTGGTTTTGGTAAAACCGACAACTTGGCTCCCGGCAAACAGCAGCAGCTATCCATCACCTTCCCCGCTTCGCAGCTCGCTTCTTACGATAAAACGCAAGCTGGCTACGTTTTGGAAGCTGGCGACTATCTGATTCGGGTTGGTAACTCTTCCCGTAACACTGCTGTGGCCGCCAAGCTACATCTTGCCCAGCGGGTAGTCACTGAACAGTTGTCTAACCAGTTCCGTGGCCAGGAACCAGCCGGTCAGCTGACCAGCAACCCGGCCAATTTCTACAGCTACCCCACCGAACAAGCTGAAATTGCTGCCGCACCCGTTGTTGACCTGGCAGTTGGCGGTTTTGTGACACCTAACCACGCTTCAACTGTTGACCAGTCGGTGACGATTGGCGCAAGCGATCCAATGTTTAGTGTCGAAGGCAACAAGATTTCTGCATCCACCACATACCTGTCAACCACTCCCAATAACGATTGGGAAGGCACCGGCAGCGCCTACCAAGCCAATACTGCTCGCGGCGAGCAGGTCAGCCAAGTCAGCACAGTTGTGCCGGGTACCACCACACCCACCTTGTGGGATGTTTATGCTGGAAGAATCAGCATGAATGCTTTTGTGGCCGGCTTGTCGGTTGACGAGTTGACCCATCTGGTAGTTGGCCGTAGTTCCACTCAAGCAATTGCCGGTTCAACTGTGCCTTCAGCCCGCGGCTCAGCCGGTTTCACCACTGAAGCGCATGAAGACTTAGGCATTCCTTCAATGTCCTTACCTGACGGCCCAGCCGGCTTGCGTTTGACTGCTTCCTACACTGACCAAACCGATGGCCACAAGGAATACCAGTACACCACTGCCTGGCCGATCGCGATGATGTTGGCACAATCTTTCAACCCGCAGCTAATCCAAGCAATGGGTGAAGCAGTTGGCCTGGAAATGGATGATTTTGGGGCAACCTTATGGTTGGCACCAGCCATGAACCTACACCGTGACCCGCTGTGTGGACGTAACTTTGAGTACTACTCAGAAGACCCCTTGGTTTCTGGTATGACCGCTGCTTACATCACTTTGGGTGTTCAGTCACGGCCAGGGCGCGGTGTTACCCTCAAACACTTTGCCGCCAACAACTCGGAAGCCTACCGTTCTAAGGTCAACGAAATTATTGGTGAGCGGGCAGTGCGTGAACTGTACCTGAAGAGCTTTGAGATTGCAGTCAAAATGGCCCAACCGATGGCCATCATGAGTTCATACAACCAGATCAACGGGGTTGGTACCTATCAGGATTATGACCTGCTGACTGACGTACTACGCGGCGAGTGGGGCTTTGACGGTTTGGTAATGACTGACTGGTCTTCAGTGATTCGCGGTGGCGGCACCTTCCTGGCTACCCAGTATGCTGGCAACGATTTGATCATGCCCGGCAACAACCGGTATCAAGATATCGCCTCGCTGGTCAAACCGGTTCCGCCAACCAATTTTGATATTTTTGGCCTGCCTGTGGTTGGCGCCGTGTTGGCTGATACCGACACAAACCCGCCTGGCAACGCCGCTAACCCCAGCACTACTCAAAACTGGCAGGTATTGCGTTCTGGTTTCACTGAGATGATTTCGGCAACACCAGCCGACCCGTCACAAGGTTACTCCTGGTACACCTATGACCCGGTGTCAAACTTCCGGCCATCAGCCAGCGGTGCGGTAACTTTCAGCCGCGATGTCACCAGTGTCAATGGCCAAACTACCTCAGCGATTCCTACCGCACTGCCGAGCAGCAACGCCACCACCAAAGCCACCTTGAACAATGTTGATGAAGCTTATCAACTGGTTCAACGGCTGATCGGTCCGGTTGATCCAAGTGATCCGTGGACTTCACTACTGGACAGCACTGCTAAAGCTGCTGTCACCGTCAGTGACGTGGTTGATGATGGGGCGGTGCCCCCGGCTGTCACCAGTTACCGGGTGACTGTGCGCGGTGACTATCAGCCGGCCAGTTTGCGGCTGGGTGATTTGCAGCGTAACGCTGCCAACATTTTGCGTGTCACCATGAAATCGCAGCCTTTCCAGTTCCTCTCGGATGCCAAGAGTGTTGCCGGTGTTGACGTCAAGCCGTATTCGCAGACCTTCAACAATCTGATCACGTACAACCGCTCAGACAAGGGCCAGGTGGTTGACCAACCGGCACCATCGCCGACTACGAGCCAACCGTCACAGACACCAAGCGGCACTGCTTCGACGCAACCAA
>JAIRPS010000200.1 GCA_031256885.1 Bifidobacteriaceae bacterium
TTTCAGTAGCGCATTGTATAAGGCGGGAAGATCCTCATTGTAACCACCTGGTTTACACCAGTTGACACGTTCCACCTGCCAACCGTAGGCGGCAAAACGGGCTGCTACATCTTCAGTGAAAGCGATGTCAGTGGGACCTTCAATCGAGATCCGGTTACGGTCATACAACACCACCAGGTTGCCGAGACGTTGCGTGCCAGCCAGCGAGCAAGCCTCAGCGCTGACGCCTTCTTGAAGATCGCCATCGCCAGCAATTACCCAAATTGTGTGATCAAACGGACTGGAACCAGCTGGTGTATCTGGGTCAAAAAGTTGGCGTTCATAACGGCTGGCCATGGCCATACCCACCGCAGCGGCCAAGCCTTGGCCGAGCGGGCCGGTGGTGAGCTCAACCCCTGGAGTGTGGCGGTGCTCGGGGTGGCCAGGCAACAGCGCGCCAGCTTGACGTAAATGCTTGAAATCATCCAAGGTAATCGAGTAGCCAGCCAGGTAAAGCTGCACATACTGCAGCAATGCGGCGTGCCCGCCGGATAAAACAAACCGGTCGCGGCCCAGCCAGGTTGGATCAGCCGGATCATGACGCATAACATGCTGATACAGCAGGTAGGCGGCTGGGGCTAAAGAAATCGGCGTGCCGGGATGGCCAGAACCGGCCTGCTCTACAGCATCAGCAGCTAAGGCTTTGGCGTGGGCAATGGCTAGTTGGTCAAGCGGAGTAATCTCAAGCGGCTGGGTCACAGCAGGTTCCTTCCCAAACAGGTTTATGGTACCCAGCCAGCCTAGTCGCCTGGCAGAATCTAGTGGGTGGAGATTGGCCAAGCAACAGCCCAATATTTGGCTCATTTAGCGGTTGAACGCAGCTTGAGCAGCAACACGCTAGCCGCCTACCGGCGTGATTTAGCTGGTTTTGCTGGGTTTTTAGCAGATCAAGCGGTTGGTGATGTCAGTCAGATCACGGCAACGCATTTGCAAACTTTTGTGACCAAGCGCCACGCCGCCGGTTTGCAAGCCACTTCGGTTTCGCGTTTAGCTTCCACTTTGCGTGGCTGGGTGCGGTTTGCCCTGGCCGAAGGATGGTTGGTCGCTGACATTGCTGAAGCGCTCAACCTGCCGCAACCACCGCGCCGTCTGCCAAATGTTTTATCAATTGACCAGGTTGCTCAGTTGCTGGCCGCACCAGGCCATGCGTCAGCGGCGGCGCTGCGTGATTGCGCCCTGCTCGAGTTGCTTTATGCGACCGGTGCACGGATCAGTGAGGCAGTCAGTTTGGATGTTGATGATCTCAGCGGCCTGCTCGAGCAAGCGCGGTCTGCTGATGTGGTGTTATTGCGTTTGACCGGTAAGGGCGGTAAGCAGCGTTTAACCCCCTTGGGTGCACCGGCCTGTCAGGCGATTGAAAACTATCTGGTGCGGGGGCGGCCAACCTTGGCCAAGCGAAGTTCTAGCAGGCTGTCAAGTGCGGCTGGCGCATTGTTCCTGGGTAACCGGGGTGGGCGGCTGACCAGGCAAGCTAGTTGGCAGATCATCCAAGATGCGGCAGACAAAGCCGGTCTTAGTCAACACCTTTCACCACATGTGTTGCGCCACTGTTTTGCCACTCATCTGCTGGGTGGCGGCGCTGATTTGCGGGTTGTTCAAGAACTGTTGGGGCACGCTTCAGTGTCAACCACCCAGATTTACACCCATCTGACGATTGAACACCTGCGTGAAGTGTATGCAACTAGTCATCCGCGAGTTTGAGCAGCTTATTGAACTGTTGATTGGTGTAGGAGCGGCTGAACCCGGGGAGCCGCCGCTAGAAAGAAAGTAGAGGAATCAGCGGCTCCCCGGGTTCGGATGGTTAGTTGACCCGTTTGGTCTTGGCGGAAGCCTTGACCGTTGCCAGGTAACCAGCCCGTTTAGCAGTCACCTTGACGGTCAACTGCTTGCCTTTGACGGCTTTACTGACTTTGAAAGTGGCCTTGGTGGCTTTGGCAATAGCTTTGCCATTGGCGTACCACTGGTAGCTCAGTTTGGCTTGAGGTGCCCGCACAGTTGCCTTGACCAGTTTGCCAACCTTCGCCTTGCCAACAACCTTCGGTTTAGCCAGTGACACGGCCTTGATTGGCGTGCCTGCATCAGCCAGTTGCTCGATTGCGGCGGCTGGGGCCAATGCCAGGTTGACTGCGGCGGCTGCCGACAATGGTGCAGGGTTATTGCGTAGTTTGGCAGCAGCAATTGCCACAATCAAAGCTGTTTGCGCAGCCGTCACCTCAGGCTGGGTTGCATCATCATTCAACAAAACCTGGTTAGCTGCAGCATGGGCTGCTGGTAAACCAATGATTGATGAAGGAACATACAACTGACTGGCCGCCAGGATTGTGGCTGCTACATCAACGGCTGACTGCAAGCCGGCCTTGGCGGCACGCAGAATCAAAGCATTGAGTGACTGTTCCAAAGTGCTGTAAGCATCTTCGACATCGTAAACCGAGGCGTTGGCGTCAAGCGAGACGGTCTTAGCATCGGCTAAGGCTTGGGCAACGGGAGCCCAAGAAGACGGTGTGAACTGTGCGACCGTCAAACTTTCAGTTACCGCAATCAGAGCGTTCAAAGCAGTCTTGTCGCCAAGTTTGACAACCTTGCTGATTGCTTTGGTCAACTCGATCGCTTGGTCGGTGACTTCAG
>JAIRPS010000008.1 GCA_031256885.1 Bifidobacteriaceae bacterium
ACACCAGGGTTGACATCGAGAACAATATTTTCAAAGTCAGAACCTGGCCGGTCGGGTCGTCTTGGTAGATCAGCCACTGCCCAAGGTCCCCAAGCGCCGCTTGCATCTTGGGCGTGCACACGCACTACTTGGTCAGTAGCCGCCAGGTCAGGACTGATTGGCACACTGCCATGGAAGCTGGCGGTGACACTCGAATTGGCTACTTCCAGTTCGATTGGTCCGGCTAAGGGTTGGTTGACTGGGCCAATGATTGCTTCAGCTTTGATGATTGCTTGGGTGGCGGGCCGGCGGTTGCCGGAGTCATGGCCAAGCACCTCATCTGATGCACTGCCTGAAATTTTGACTGTGCCATCACCATTATGGCTGGCTCGCCAGGTTACCACGGACGGCCCAGCTGGAGTGGTGTATGGTGAATCTGCCACCCTAGCGGTGTATACTAAAGCTGGCACGTTTTCCGCAGCAAACTGCTCAACCCGCCCATAATAGGGGAAGAACGATCCAGTTGCTGAAGAACCAATCTCCCAGGTGTAAGCCGGAATACCCAGCTCATCATAAATCCAGTCAATGTCGTTACCAGCATTGTCATAGAGAATCTCGCCAGCCTTACCAGTGTCATGACGGTTGAAATAACTTTGCCTAAACGCCAAATCCTTCAAAGCCGGCTCATTGGGCACGTTCGCAGTCGCATTGTATGCGTAAGGGTAAATCACCAAGCCAGCTGCCGAATGCAAGTTCACATACACACCAGAACGGTCAGCTGGTGCTGGCGTGGTGGTGCCCGTCTTGAAACGGCCAAACAGTTGAGTCAGCAGATCAGCTTCAAACCGTGCTTCCGGCTCGGAGAACGGTGCCTCACCCTTATAGGTAGTTGATGTGGGGTTAGCTGAAGTTGAAGCACCACCCCAAGCAGTGGCAAAGTTCCGGTTCAGATCAATGCCCGGCTGCTGGCTGTTCCAATTGCTTGAAGAAGGATTGAACAAACTGTCATTCAAATTCTTGCGTTGCCAAGCCTTCGATGTGTTGACAGGATTAGCGTCACCAGCCGCTGTGTAACGCAAATTCGGGTCAGACAAACCCTCTTGCACCAGCTCAATACCATCCGGGTTGTTTTGCGGAGCCACCCAAACCTCAGTGCGCTCAAGCAAATCAGTGATCTCCGGGTCGCTGCCATAACCATTGACCAGTTGAACAATGAAACGCCACAACAGTTCAGAAGTGATGATCTCACGGGCATGCGCCTGGCCCAAGGCGAAGAAACGCGGTTTGCCATTGTGATGATCCCGCCACAAGCCGTCAGTATTGGCACCGGCAGTGATTCGCAAAGCCAACAAGTCATGACCCTGCGAGGCGTCACGGCTCTTGCGGTAGCTTGGCCCATAGTTGACCAACTCAACCAATTCAGGATAAGCCTGGGCAACATCAGCTAAAAATGCTTCATAAGCTGCCACAGTGCGGTAACCACCATAGAAGGTGGGGTATTCATTGCCAGCGAGGCGGCTGGGTAACGGGTAGTTCACCAAGGCGCGGGTCCGCGTCAAAGCAACCCGGCTTGACCCGGCAATCGACTGGCCATAGGTTTGGCTGCCAACCACCTGAGCACCCGCCTGGCTGAGTTGCGCGGCAGTGGCGGAATCACCGAGCAACTGAACTGCGGCATCGGCGGTGCCAATAATGTCCTGGTCGGCCAGGAGGTCAGCAAAGGCGGTCTGGCTGAGACTGCCTCGGGCAACCGTCAAGACAATGACGTCATCGGTCGGTTCAGCTGCCACGGCGGGCAGCGGCGCAGCCAAGCTGCCGAACAGGCAAACAGCTAAGCCAACGCGGCAAAGTTTCGGCCAGCGGTTGCTAAAACCGCTGGCGGGGGGAGTGGATTTGATCATGAAAAAGCTCCTTGTGATTTGTCAAAGATGCGCGAGATTGCGCCGGAAAGCCGGTCAAAAGGCAAAACCGTGTCGAAGGTTGACCGGCTGGCTTGGCGGGCTGTCGCAACATCAGGCAGCAGCTTTACACTGGGGGAGCAGCGGGAAGCTGAGGCCGGGGTGGAGCGAGTCAGCAGGCGGTGCCTGGGACCTCCGACCGGTTAAACATTCGACAACCAAGCGTGGCAACAGGCAGGGTCAGCAGCAACGCTGCCCCGGGAGCAATCACGGCACCAGCCGGACTGTTCATAATGCCCACGCTTTCTGATCAAGGAACATGGCTACTAAACGAGCCGCCAGTGATGCTAGCACACCGCTGGGGGCATGTCACATCCTGAAGTCTGTGGGGGTGGTTTGCGGCATTGCAGTGGTCAGGTTCTTCCCGAAAACCGGAAGAACCTGACCACTGTCAACACTGCGCTTGGTTCAGCCGGTGATTGCGTAAATAGCATGATCAACGGTGAAAACGCTTGCTATGTTGGTCAAGCCCTGCACATGTATGGGGGTCAGGCGCTTGTAAACGCTTGTACCATCACCGAGTTGATCACGACTGTTGTCGCCCCAAGCCCAAACCGGACCATCGCCCCGTACCGCATAAACCGACCCTTCACCAACAGTGATGCCCACAATGTTGGTTAAGCCAACAGTTTGGATTGGCCTGAGCGAAGCCTGATCAGTGCCGTCACCCAACTGACCGTCGCCGTTGTCACCCCAAGCCCAAACCGTCCCGTCACTAAGCAAAGCGTATGCCCCGTAATTGCCGGTAACTACACTTACCACATCCGCTAGACCGTTAACTTGCATAGGTGCAGGCCGATCAACGCTGTCGCCACTTCCCAGTTGGCCGTAACTGTTGGCTCCCCAAGACCAAAGTGTGCCGTCATCAAGCAAAGCGTAAGCCGCTTGACGAAAGGCAACGATTTGACGCACATTGGTCAAACCATAAACCTGTACAGGAACATAACGAGGAAGGAAGGTGCCATCTCCCAGCTGACCGAAGTTGTTTTCACCCCATGCCCAGGCGGTACCGTCATTGCGTAAAGCATAAGCTGAATGTTCATCAGTAATGATGGCAGTGACACCAGTCAGACTGCCAACACGTACAGGGATAGGTTGATCAGCCGGGTTGCCATAACCAAGGGCACCATTAGTGTTTTCACCCCATGCCCAGGCTGTGCCGTCACTGCATATGGCGTAAGCCGAGGACTCGCTAGTAACCACACTAACAACATCGGACAGACCGCTAATTGGCGCGGCTGTCAATTGCCTATTGGTGGTGCCATTGCCGAGCTGACCGGAGTTGTTGTCTCCCCAAGCCCAAACCGTGCCGTCACTGCGCAATGCGTAAGCCGAGTACTTGCCGGCAGCCACACTGACTACATCAGTTAGACCGCTAACTGGCACAGGGCTGAACCGATCAGTGGTAGTGCCGTCGCCCAACTGACCAGCATTGTTATATCCCCAAGCCCAAACCGTGCCATCTTGCAGCAAAGCGTAAGTCGACTCAGGCGTTTCATCATTACTGCGAACAATTGCTGTAACAGGAGTGGTGAAAACCGGGAGGAGACCGGGAACTGTGCGACTGATCGACCGGCCGTCGCCGCGGACATTCGCATTATTTGAATAGGTAAACCCCCACGTCCAAAGGGTTTGGTCGGCCGCCACCGCAAAAGCTAAACCGGTTCCGTATGCAGCGTTGACTTGTGTCAAACTGACAATATTCGACAAACCACTGACTTGCACCGGTGTGCTACTTCGCGGTAGCTGAGAATCAGCTAACTGACCATTCTCATTGTCGCCCCAAGCCCAGACTGTGCCGTCACTGCGTAGGGCGTGAGCTGCGGCGTAGCCGGCAACCAGACTGGTGACGTTGGTTAGACCAGCCACTTGCTCAGGATCAGTCCGCCAACTGGTGCTGCCGCTGCCAACTTGGCCGAATCTGTTATCACCCCAAGCCCAGACTGTGCCATCACCGCGTAAAGCATAGGTTGTGTTGTAGCCAGAAAACAGGCGGGTGACGTTGGACAGGCTGCTCAGCGCTGTGGGGGTGGGTTGTACAGACCCAGTGTATCCCCAACTCCAAACCGTGCCGTCACGGCGTAAAGCGGCAACCGCAGAGTCGGTTGGTGCAATCTGCACAATATCGCTGAGGTTGAGTGCCTGGACGGGGCTGAGCTGGGAAGTAGTGTTACCGTTGCCAAGCATGCCATGGTAGTTCTCTCCCCAAGCCCAAACCGTGCCGTCATTACATAAAGCATAAGCAGACGATCCTGCGGCGAAAACTTGTCGAACATCGGTTAGGTTAGACACTTGCACAGGGGTGGAGCGGCTAACCGTGTCACCAGTGCCGAGCTCGCCACGATTGTTGGCACCCCAAGCCCAAACCGTACCATCACCCAGGACAGCATAGGTTACAAAAATGCCGGCAGTCACACTGACCACATCAGTTAGACCGCTGACTTGTACAGGGGCGGAACGGTTGGTGTTGGTGCCGTCACCAAGCTGGCCAGAATCGTTGTTCCCCCAACTCCAGAGCGTTCCGTCACTGCGCAAAGCGTAAGCAGACAACCAATGATTGAGACCAGCAGTGGTGGCAATAGCGGTGATGTTAGTCAAACCGCTCACCGGTGCAGCCTGCCAACGGTCAGTGGTGGTGCCGTCACCCAGCCGACCGTCAGTATTGATTCCCCAAGTCCAAACCGTGCCGTCGCCGCTCAACAGATAAGTTGAACCACCAACGCTGATGCTGCTAACAACACTGGTCACAGCTGATATTTGCATAGGTGTAGCCGACCAGTCAACCGGGTCACCAAGATAACCCGCGAAAGGATCATGACCCCAAGCAAAAACTTGTCCGGCTTGGCTAGATGGTGTGGGGCTGGGTGTCAGGCTTGGTGTTTCCGATGCCGTAGGGCTGGCTGAGTCAGAAGGCGATGGGCTTGAGCTGACCGACGGCGCCTGGCTGGGTGTCAGGCTTGGCGTGTCCGATGCCGTAGGGCTGGGCGAACTGCTGGCTGAGTCAGAAGGTGTGGGACTGGCGGAAACACTGGGCAACACGCTCGGTGCTGCTGAGACACTCGGAGTGAGGCAGTTACAGGCCTCAGTTGGTGAAACAACCTCCACAACCACCGTCACAACCGGGCTGACTACCACAGTTTCCCCTGGTGGGGTCACGGTTGCTGCTGGTTGGGGCGTGGCGGGCGAGGCGGTTGGTCCGGTCAAGTTGACCGATTTGGCAGCGCTGGTGACTTTACGCCACCGTTTGGTTTGCACCAATTTGGCTTGAAACTGGCCGGTTTGCTTCACCACAACAGTTTTGGCGAACTGGCCTTTGCTGTTGCTGCGCACGGTGGTGAGCCGCGCCCATGTTTTTCCAGCAGCTTTGAAGTTGAGCTGCACTTTGGCGCGTTTGATGGCTTTGCCGCCTTTGCGGAAAGTGACTTTGCCGCTGACTTTGACTTGACCTTGAGCGTTTGGTTTGCCAACTTTCAAGGTGATCTTGCTGGGGGCTGCCTTAGCTTTGACTGTTGGCAGTGCCAAACCGGCAGCAGCCGGTACGGTTTGATCAGCCACAGATTGGTTGAAAAGCCGTTCAAAATCGGCTCCAACTACTTGCTGGGGAGTCAGCCGCGGTAAGGGGGTTGCCTGACTGGCGGGGGTGATAACAAAACTGAAACTGGCTAACAGCAAACCACAAACTAGTTTGACGCAGCGCACTTTTGGCATTGGGGTGGCCTTCCTCATGGGCAAACCCCAAATTGGCCACAAAACCACCGATCAGTGCGAATGCTGCGTTTGGCAAGGGGCAGCGATCCGGACTGTGCGGTGGTGCCGCTCTGTCTGGGCATGGGTTAGGTGACCATTGGGGCTTGGTCTACACCAAGCACCTTACGCCTTGTCGGGCACCGCTGTCAAGCATATTACGTAGAAAATTTTGTGAGGTACTTAGCCGGCAGTGGGCGGGCACTAATTGAGTGGTCAACAACTTTGTTGATACTAGCGCCCCAAGCGTCAGCCAGGCCCAATCGGACTGTGTAGGCAGCCGGTACTAGTCAACGTGTTTGGTTGTTAGCTAGTGGGTCTGTGTCGGTAGCCAACAAGCTTGCCGGCACCGCCAACCTGACTGGTGGTCAGCGTGGGTTTTGTTTCCTTCGTGAAGGAAACAAAACCCACGCTGAACCTTGATCAAGCCTGAGCAGCTTGCAAACGGTCACGCAACTGGTTGAGTTGGTCAGCCAGTGCCTGGGGGAGGCGGTCACCAAACTGAGCAAAATACTCTTGCGTCAAATCGCATTCCGCCAACCAAGCATCCACCGGGATTGAGAACAGCTCATCAAGCTGCCCTTCAGTCAAAGACAAATCGTGAACATCGAACTCGCCACGCTCCGGCAGTAAGCCAATTGGCGTTTCCTCAGCAGCCAGTTGGCCAGACACGCGACCAACCGCCCAAGCCAAAACCCGCGAATTGTCGCCGAAACCTGGCCAAATGAACTTGCCATTGGCATCCTTACGGAACCAGTTGACCTGGAAAATATGCGGTGCTTTGTCACCCAACAACTCGCCCATATGCAACCAGTGCGCCCAATAGTCAGCCATGTTGTAACCGCAGAACGGCAGCATGGCAAACGGGTCGCGGCGCAACGCGCCAACCGTACCTTCAGCAGCAGCAGTCTGTTCAGAAGAAACCGTGGCACCCACAAACACGCCATGCTCCCAGCTCAAAGACTGGTTAACCACAGGCACGTTGCTGGCGCGACGCCCGCCGAACAAAATGATGTCAACCGGCACACCGCCCGGATCATCGAACTCTTTGGCAATGATTGGGCATTGGCTGGCCGGTGCGGTGAACCGTGAGTTCGGGTGTGAAGAAACCCGCCCGCAATCAGGCGTCCAATCCTCACCCTGCCAGTCAATCAAATGAGCTGGCGGCTGATCGGTCATACCCTCCCACCAAACATCGCCATCGTCAGTTAACGCAACATTGGTGAAAATTGAGTTGGCCTGCATTGACAGCATCGCGTTGGCGTTGGTTTTCATTGACGTGCCAGGAGCTACGCCAAAGAAGCCTGCCTCCGGGTTGATGGCGTAAAGACGCCCATCCGGTCCCGGACGCATCCAGGCAATGTCATCGCCCACAGTTTCAACCTTCCAACCAGGAATGGTTGGCACCAGCATGGCCAGGTTAGTTTTACCGGTAGCTGAAGGGAAAGCCCCCGTCACCACGTAGGTTTTACCTTCCGGGCTGGTCAGCTTGAGGATCAGCATGTGCTCAGCCATCCAATCTTGGGCGCGGCCCATGACTGAAGCAATCCGCAAGGCGTAACACTTCTTGCCGAGCAGTGCGTTACCGCCATAGCCCGAACCGAACGACCAGATTTCCCGAGTCGCCGGGAAATGGGTGATGTACTTTTCGTCGTTGCAAGGCCATGGCACATCGCTGCGCGCGTTACCATCAGCATCAATCAGCGGGTAACCAACCGAATGAACCGCTGGCACCCACTCAGTGTCCTCACCAATCAAATCAAGCGCCGCCTGCCCCATCCGGGTCATAATGCGCATGTTGACCACCACATAAGGTGAGTCAGTGATCTCAATGCCGAGCTTCGAAATGCTGCCCCCAAGCGGACCCATCGAAAACGGCACCACATACATGGTGCGTCCGCGCATACAACCACTGAAAACTTTATCCAAGGTTTGGCGCATCTGCGCTGGGTCAGCCCAATTGTTGGTTGGGCCAGCATCAATTTGCTGATCAGAGCAAATGAAAGTACGCGATTCAACCCGCGCCACATCAGAAGGAAGTGAACGAGCGAGGAAAGAATTCGGTCGCTTGTCAGGGTTCAGCCTGAGCAAAGTGCCCGAAGCCACCATCTGCTCAGTCAAACGATCCCACTCCGCCTGAGAGCCATCACACCAGACGATCTCAGATGGTTGGGTTTTGGTCGCCACGTCAGCGACCCATTGGATAAGTTGAATATTACTGGTCGGCGCACCGGCGGCTACAGCAGCCACAGAGGTATCAGCGACTGTCATGGGCAGTCCTTCCATCAAGGTTGACAATCTTGGAACCCTGCCAGATTAGCGGTTTATGACGGTTTTTGCATCCCGAAAGGTCAAACAGTGCAGCAATCGACCGTGCACATTAGTGCATAACCGCAGTTGCCAGGCGCAGGTCAGCATCGCTCAGCAATACCCGGTAGGGTCACTGCTGTGAGTGTTGCTTTGCTGACCGACCGCTACGAGTTAACAATGCTCGAAGCTGCCCTGAGTGACGGTACCGCCCAACGGCAGTGCATATTTGAGGTATTTGCCAGGCGTTTGCCGCCCGGGCGCCGCTACGGTGTGGTGGCCGGCCAAGGACGTCTGCTCGAACTGCTACCAAACTTTCGTTTTGACCAAGCCGAAGTTGACTACCTGGTGAGCAACGGCATCGTCGGTTCAAATACTGGCGAATGGTTGGCTAACTTTCGCTTCACCGGCAATATTGTGGGGTACCGCGAAGGCGAAATTTATTTCCCCGGCTCGCCAGTGTTAACCATCAGCGGCACTTTTGCTGAAACGGTGCTCCTTGAAACATTGGTGCTTTCCGTACTCAACCATGATTCAGCGGTTGCATCAGCAGCCTCACGCATGACAGTAGCTGCCGGGCAGCGGCCCTGTCTCGAAATGGGGGCTCGGCGCACTCACGAACAAGCCGCCCTCGCCGCAGCGCGCGCCGCCCAAGTCGGTGGTTTTGCGGGTACCTCAGTTCTTGAAGCGGGGCGGCGTTGGGGCATTGAAACAATCGGCACAGCCGCCCACGCTTTCACTTTATTGCACGATGACGAACAAACCGCCTTCGCTGCCCAAATCGCCGCGCAAGGGCCAGGCACCACCCTGTTGGTTGACACATTTGATGTTGCTAAGGCGGTGCGTTTAGCAATCGCTGTGGCCGGGCCGAGCTTGCGTGCTGTCCGCCTCGATTCCGGCGACCTAACCGTCCTAGCGGGTGAGGTGCGCAGTTTGCTGGACAGTTTAGGGGCAACCAACACGGGGATTATTGTCACTTCTGACCTGGATGAATACGCTATCGCCGGCTTGGCGGCGGCACCGGTGACCGCCTACGGAGTGGGGACGCGGCTGGTTACCGGATCGGGTGCGCCAACCGCTGAGTTTGTTTACAAATTGGTAGCTCGCCAAGATTCCAGCGGCAGCCTGCGCGGCATCGCCAAAATTGCTGGCGGCAGCAAAGCAACGGTTGCTGGAGCCAAACAAGCCAGCCGCGGTTACGACCAATCCGGGCGGGCGGTTGCTGAGATCCTCCAAATTTGCGACAGCGATCCGCTGCAACCAAGCATTGATCACAGTGTTTACCCCATTTTGCCTAGTGCCGCCAATCCGCTTGCGCCGGATCAGCAACAGCCAACTGCACCACACCGGTTGCGTCCGTTGACGGTTCCCCTGGTGCAGGCAGGCATTGTTGAAACCAACTGGACGGGCGCTGAGGGTTTGCGTTTAGCGGCTGAACATCACCGCACTGTCCGCTCAGAACTGCCGCGCTCTGCCCTGCGCCTTTCTGCCGGCGAAGCCGCCATACCGACCCAACTGGTCAGCCGGTAAGTTATTCACTCTTCCATTAAGGCATTAACACCGTATGATCGTAAAACCGTTCACTCTTCCATTAGGGCGTCAACCAGTGAACTTTGCAAAGCCGAAAGCAAACGGTAAGTCTGTTCATACACCGCTTGCTCGCTGTTGATCAGTTGATTAGGCTGATCAAACGCTTGACCAGCGCGATCCTCACCAATCAGGGCGGCGGTGATCAGACGGGCATCATTGAACGCCGCCACAGCGGCACGGGCTTGCCCTAAATCCAAATCCACCTGACCATCCGCTAAAAACCTTGCCAAAGCAGCCAGCCGTTCGGCTTTACTCTGTTGCAAAGTTTGACTGGTCAGCTCAGCAAATTCGGTAGCCAACATGGGGTCATCTAAAGAAGCTGGCGGAAAAACCCGGCGCAACGGCTCATGCTCCACCCAGTCGCTTGGTAAATCACCCAGCACAACTGAGCGCATTTGCGCCACAAAAGTGCTCAAAACCAGGCTTTCAATCTCGTCTAAAACTGCCACATAACGCTGGCCTTGGCGGCGGAAAAACTCCACTACGCCCCCTGCCTTTGCATGGTTGCCCACAAGCCATAAGAGTGCATTGCCTGCACATGCATCTCAGCCTGTTCGCGCGGTCCGCTGGCCACCACAGCCTTGCCATCTTGATGTACCTTTAACATCAGTTGCTCAGCTTTCGTTTTAGCGAAACCAAAATGCACCATGAACACATGTGTCACATAGTTCATCAGATTGATTGGGTCATCCCACACAATCACAATCCACGGTTCACCCAACGCTGAACCAAGCTGGTCAAGCAGTTCAGAATCTGGCTGCAACAAAGTAGGCACCGAACCATCGTAGAGGTTTTGCACTTCGGTTTAGAACCCGGACTGCTCAGCCGCGCTGGACCGCCCAGCTACTCTTCGGTGCCGGGGCTGCTGTGGCAGCTGGGCGATAGGTTACTCTTCGATGCTGGGGTGTCGCCGCAGCCGGGTGCCGGGTTACTCTCCGGTGCTGGGGTGTCGCCGCAGCCGGGTGCCCAGCTACTCTTCGGTGCCGGGGCGCATGCTGGCCCAGATTTCGCGGCAGGTGGGACAAACTGGAAAGCGGTCAGGGTCGCGGCCAGGCACCCAAACTTTGCCGCACAAGGCAATCACTGGAGTGCCGGTGACAGCCGATTCAACAATCTTTTCTTTACGCACATAGTGGGCAAACCGTTCATGGTCGCCCGGTTCGAGCAACTGGCTGGTGTCGGTGCGTTCCAACAAGCTGGTTGCGGTGCCGCCACTGCCACTGTCCGGCCAGCGGTCAGGCAGGGGATCGCTCAGTCGTTCGGTCATCTGAGCAATTGTAGGGGCTAAGGCAGGGGCATGTCAGGCACTGACTGCCCGCACGCCCGTTCAGCCGCGCGGTCAGCGGCCGGGGAACCGAGC
>JAIRPS010000121.1 GCA_031256885.1 Bifidobacteriaceae bacterium
CCAGCTAATAAGGTGGCAATCAAAAAGGCAACCTCCACATTGCCATAACCGTGAAGCCGCGAACCGTCAATTGGGCGAATACCAAATGGGGCACCCCATCCAAACACTGATCCACACAAGCCATCCACCACAATTATCGTAGCGGTGATTCCTGCCACAAGGCCAGCGATTTGACTGGGTGAATGGCGTGCCCAAAGCCGATTGGTTAACCAGGTGACGCCCAGCGACAAAGCTGCCCAACAGGCTAAATAGGTTGCGAACCGGGTTGGTAAAGGACCACAACGCCACCACGGCACCAGGTTTGCCACATAACTCATGCCTGGCAAGTATGCCAGCAGCAGCAACCGGTAACGCATTACCGGCCTGTTCAATAGGCCAATCAGCCGGCCAGTTTGCGCTTGGGAAGGCATATTCTTTTTTCTGGAAAATGCGCCCACACGCCCGGCAATATAAATCAGTGTGGACCAGGCAGCTAAACCATAAAGCACAAAAACCCAGCTATCAAAGCCGTTGACGGAAACGGCGTGCTGCCACTGGTCAGCATTCATCAGCTGGCCCGCCCCAGTAACTGGCTGAGCACAGCAAAGCGTGACTGCCAGGTGCCGGTATTCAACACCCATTCACGGCCAGTTCGTCCCATTTGCTGAGCGAGATTCGGGTCATCAAGTAATTGCACAATGCCGTTTGACACGCTGGTAACACTGCGCGCATCGACCAGTAGGCCAGTTTGTTCCGGGAGGCAAGCTTCGGGCGCGCCACCTGATTTACCAACAATAACTGGCAGGCCAGCGGCTTGCGCTTCCAGAAAAACAATGCCATAACCTTCAAAATCAATCCGACCCAAACGGCTGCGGCAAGGCATGGCAAATACTTGGGCGTTTGTAAATAATTGGTTCAGTTCAGCTGATGCATAATCTAGTTTGCCTTTCAACTGAATTAAGGATTTGACTGGGCTGTCTTTAGCAAGTCGTTCAATATGCCGGCGGGCTGGGCCATCACCAACAATAACTAGCTGCGCTCCCGGATGGTGCTGCACAACGGTTGGCCAAGCCTTGATCAAAACATCCTGCCCCTTGCGTTTAACCAGCCGCGAAACTGACAAAACCAGTGGAGATGGATTGGCGGTAAGGCTGGGGGCGGCATCGGAAACTTGCCTGGCGGCAGCGAAACTGTCAAAACGCTCCGGGTTGACCCCGGGCGACAGTTTGACCATTCGGCGGCGAGCCTCAGGGCTGAGCACACGACCAATTTCTCGGGCAGTGTAATCAGCAATATAGGTTAGATGATCCACCTGGTTAGCCAAGCTTTTCACAACGCTGCGCGTTACCGGTACGGCAACCCACCCAACTTCATGCCCGTGACTGGTGGCCACCACCCGTTCAATATTGGTGGATTGGCGCAGACGGTTCGCCATCAAAGCCAAAGGTGCGGCTGAAGCAAACCAAACTGAACTGGCCTGAACTTGGCGAGCCAAGTCGATTGCCTGTTTGGTTGTGCCTGGTGTTGGCAACAAGGGCCGCCGCTTGGTGCGCACAATCTGGAAAGGTTGCTGAGCGTCAAAGTCGCTGGCGTTGGCTTCAGCCGAGGTCAACACGGTGACAGTGGTTGGCTCAAAACGTTTGACCATTTCATAGGCAAACGCTTCAATGCCGCCGGTGCGTGGCGGGAAGTCATTAGTGATGACCAGTGTGTGCGGCTTGGTTGCCAAAATCACTCCTCACAGTCGGGGTTGACGCTGGCCACTCTACCAACCTTCTGCCCAGATTACGGGTACAGATTGACTAGCCGGGGATTGGGTGGGCTGAGAAGCCCCCAGACTTGGCGGCGCGCTGCTGGCGCGCCGCATGGGGACTACTTGAGGTATAAGGTGCCCAGACTTGTGGTGTGTGGCGACAGAACGAGCAGGTGTGGCAGCGCCTAAAACATGGCAAACAGACAGACTTGTGGTGTGCGGCGACTGAACGGGCGGGCGTGGCAGCCGAACCGGTTCAGGCGTTTTGCGCGAACAGTTCAGCGATCTGCACAGCGTTAAGAGCTGCGCCTTTCCGTAAATTGTCGCCAACAATGAACATGGCCAGGCCACATTGATTTGCCACAGTTGGGTCTTGGCGGATTCTGCCCACATAGACGGGGTTACGGCCAGCTGCTTTCAGTGGTGTGGGAACTGTATCAAGCTGCACACCATTAGCGTCACGCAGCAATTCGGTTGCTTGGGTGGGGGTGATCGGGTTGGCGAAAGCAGCGTGTATAGCTAAGGCATGGCCAGTGAACACGGGAACCCGCACGCAAGTGCCAGCCACCGCGAGATCCGCGATCTGAAGAATTTTGCGGCTTTCATCACGCAATTTGCGTTCTTCGCTGGTTTCTAACGAACCATCGTTGAGCAGATCACCTGCCCACGGCACAACATTGCAAGCGATTGGTTCAACAAATGCTGACGGACTGGGCAATTCGATTGCGTTGCCATTATGCGCCAACTTAGCTATGTCTTGGGCGGTGGCGGCGGTCAGTTGTTCCGCTAATTCAGCAGTGCCCCGCAAGCCAGCACCGGAGACCGCCTGGTAGGTGGAGACCACCAGCCGGACCAGTCCGGCTGCCTGATGTAAAGGTGCCAGTACTGGCATGGCAGCCATGGTGGTGCAGTTCGGGT
>JAIRPS010000218.1 GCA_031256885.1 Bifidobacteriaceae bacterium
TTACGGTCGTCTTGTCGAACTCAAATCATTCCTCAATCAGCACCAGGGGCAACCAGTCTTGACCACTGCTGACGGTGCGAGCACTGAACTGCCTGAAACGGTTTACCAGATCATCATCCAAGCGGTGGATGTTTTGGTTGCTGGATCGGCGGTAGCGGTTGACCCGGTGCCGGTCAAACTGAGCACCACGCAAGCTGCTGAAATACTGAGAGTGTCCTGGTCAACTCTGATTAAAATGTTAGATCGCGGCAGAATTCCCTTCCAGCAAAACAATATACACCGCACCTTGAACTTGTCTGACGTGCTCGCCTTCAAGGACCGTCACCGCAACGAGCGCGAAAAGTATCTAGCCGAGATGACTGAAGAAGAACTGAACCGCGGGTTAGATGACGAAATTTACAAGGACTACAACCGATTCTTAGAAAACGTGTGAGATCACACCGCCAGCCAACATCTCCACAAACCATCCATCAGTGTGCCAACACGCAGCTCAGGTTGCGCAAATAGTCCAGCAGACACGAGGCAAGCGTCACCCCAAGCAACAACAGGCAAGAATTGACCCGTAAAACCACGAACCTGCTGACCAAGCTGCGCCGCGACGGCCACATCTGCAACACGGGAACCAGGGCGAACCCGGTCTGGACTCTCGCCGACACCTCCAAGTGACGCGCGTCTGCGGCCTGGTTTCCTTTCTGCAAACCAGGTCGAGGAGCGGATGCTTGCAGCAAGGAACGCCTGTGCTCCGGTTCGCAACAGCGGGACGAAGGCTCGCCCGACAAAGCAGCAGCGGCCTTTCGCACCACGGCATTGAGTTGCTCCTTGACCCCGGCATCCAACGCCTCGCCCTCGAAACGAAGCCCGATGCAGCAGACAAATCGGCAAGCCCTGGCCTCAACTCGTCCATTCGGTCGCTGGATGTAACACCGACACGCTTGGTCGGGCTGGCGGGATTTGAACCCACGACCCCTTGACCCCCAGTCAAGTGCGCTACCAAACTGCGCCACAGCCCGTGGTCAACGCAAGCGTTGAACCGGAAGTGATTCTAGCAGTCAAAACAACCTCGGGGTGGCAGGCAGGGTCACCGCCGCCTTGTTCACTGGGAACTTGCCGTTGGGGGCGTAGAGTTGCTTCATGTTTGCTGCTGTGACTGCTCAGTTCTTGGCGCATGCCGATGCTGAACGGGCCGCTGGAATGAGTGCTTATATGCGTCATCAGTTTGCTTTTTTGGGCATACCGACCCCTTTGCGCCGCCGGTTGAGCCGACCGCTGCTGGCGGCTGCCAAAACGGCCACGGCAGTTGATTGGGATCTGGTGCAGCAGTGTTGGCAACGGGCGGAACGTGAGTTTCAGTACCTTGCAATCAACTATTTACAAACCGTCAAAGATCGTCTCACCCCAGCTGACCTGCCTGTTTTGGAAAGTTTGGTGATTAGCAAAGCTTGGTGGGACACGGTTGACGGCTTAGACCGGGTGATTGGACGGGTTGCCCTGAGATATCCGCAAGCTAACCAGACTTTGCTCGAGTACAGCCTGTCTGACAACATTTGGCTGCGTCGCGTAGCGATTGACCATCAGCTTGACCGGCGCGAACAAACTGACACATGTTTGTTGGAGCAAATCATTGTCAACAATCTTGGACTCAGCGAATTTTTCATCAACAAAGCGATTGGCTGGTCTTTGCGGGAGTACGCCAAGACCAATCCGTCTTGGGTTCTGGACTTCCTCAAACGGCATCGTCAGCGCCTTTCGGCTTTGTCTTTCCGCGAAGCCAGCAAACACTTGACGCTCACTTGACAACGCGCTAAACGATAGCGATAATCATTCTCATGAACCGTTTTCGCCGAGTCGCCCGAGTGCGCAGCCTGGCCGCTGGGTTGGCCATGCTCAGCCTGGCAGCCTGCAGCGCCCCCCCCAAACCAGCCGCCGATGCCGATCAGCTAAGCATTGTTGTTGCCTTCTACCCGCTGCAATACCTAGCTGAGCAAGTTGGCGGGGCCAGCGTCAATGTCACCAGCCTGACCAGCAGCAACGCTGAACCGCATGATCTGGAACTCTCCCCCGCCCAAATCAGCCAAATCGCTGAGGCTGATTTAGTGGTCTACATCAAAGGCTTCCAACCGGCGATTGATCAGGCCGTTGAACAGGTGAAACCCGCATCAATAATTGATGCTGGCGCTGAAACATTGCCAACCACTGAGCAAGCCACCGACTACCACTATTGGCTTGACCCAGCCTTATATGCGCATACCGCCCAGCAGATTGGCGAAGCACTCAGCCAACTCCAGCCTGACCAAGCCAGCAGTTTCAACAACAACACCCAAACAATCAGCCAACGCCTCGGTGACTTGCAAGATCGCTTCGCCAACCAATTGGCGCACTGCAACAATAATGTGTTTGTGGTAACTCATCCCGCTTTCGGCTTTTTAGCCAAACGGTTCAACCTGCAACAGTTAGGCATTGGCGGGCTTGACCCGGATGCCGAGGTGTCCCCCGTGCGTTTACGCGAAATTACTGATCAAGCTAAAGGTTTAGGTGTTGCTACGGTCTTTTATGAAGCCGGTGAACCAGCCGACGCCGCTGCCGCAGTTGCTGAACTAGCCGGCGCAAACTGGCCGGTTGATGCATTGGACTCAATGGAACGCGGCAGCATCGATGGCGACTATTTCAGCCGCATGGATCAAAACCTTGCCGCCCTCAGCAAAGCCCTGCAATGCACCACAACACCCCAATGAGCCGAAACACTCCAGCCGGGCTCAACGGCAAACCCAACCCCGCTCCCCCGGCGATTGAAATTGTTGACTTGGCTGTGGCTTATGGGCGTGACCGGGTGCTGTCCGGCATCAACCTGACTGTGCAACCAGGCGAGGTGGTGGCCTTGCTGGGGGCTAACGGTTCAGGAAAATCCAGTCTGGTCAAAGCCGCTCTCGGGATCATTGCGCACCAAGCTGGCCAGATCCGACTAAATGGGCAAAACCTTGGCCCCAACACCGACTGGCAACGTGTGGGGTATGTACCGCAACGGTTGTCAGCCGCTGCAGCAGTACCCACTACCGCAGGTGAAGTGGTGCGTTCAGGCTTACTGTCACGGCAACGCCTGCATTACCGATCCAACCGAACTGGCCGCGCACTGGTTGATCAGGCATTAGCTGAGGTTGGTTTGTCTAACCTTGCCAAAGCCCGCGTTGCCAGCCTTTCCGGTGGTCAACAACAGCGCGTACTGATTGCCCGGTCTTTGATCAGCCAACCGTCTGTTGCTTTCTTTGACGAACCAACCGCAGCAGTTGACCAAGCATCCCAGGATTTGATTATTGAGACTTTGCTGAAACGCCGCCAAGCTGGTTTAGCAGCCCTGGTGGTGCTCCATGAGATCGGCAGTTTTGCTCGCCTGCTGACACGGGCTGTGCTGCTGGAAAACAGCCGCTTGATCGAACTTGACCACATCACTAGCAGCCAGCATCACCCTGACCATCCGTGGGGTGACCCGCATCATCCGCATTCGGCTGAGCCGACTTGTGAGCATTCGCCGCACCTCACATTGGCGGTGCCGTGATGCTGGATTTGTTGAGCAGAGCTTTGATTGTGGCTGCCCTGGTTGGCGCAACCGCCCCACTGGTTGGGAGTTTTCTGGTGCAACGGCGGCTGGCCTTGCTCGGGGATGGAATTGGTCATGTTGCTTTGACTGGCGTGGCCGTTGGCTGGCTCGCCGGCACAACATTTGGGCTTGTCCCCGCTGATTCGTTAGCAGTTCCTGGCGCAATTTTGGCGGCTGTGCTGGGTGCTTTGGCAATCGAAATGGTGCGTGGCCGCTCAGCCAGTGCTGATGTTGCCCTGGCCTTGCTGTTTTATGGCGGCATTGCATCCGGCACCTTATTGATCAAACTGGCTGGCGG
>JAIRPS010000230.1 GCA_031256885.1 Bifidobacteriaceae bacterium
CGAGACGTTGCTCTACCTCGGCTGGTAGATCAGCCGAAATGCGGATACGGTCCGTAAAGAAAGTTTCAGCATAAACCACACCCAGTGCAGCAGCCACTTCACCGGCTGTGACCAGTCGGTTAACAAAAAGCCAAGCATTTGTGGCCATAGTTGACTCGAAGGTGCCGCGCAGGCTGCCACCGGCTTGATCAGTGCGAGCAATCGATAAGGCAACAACTGCACCTTTGCTGGCTCGGCGCATCTCCTGCCAACTAACCGGTGTGTCACACCCCACTAACCGGACAGCTAAAGTGCCGTCACCAGCTAGATTAGCTGAAGGCTTAAAGTCAATTGGGCCAACATTCAAATTGGCTGAAGGTAAAGCCTCGTGAATAGCCGTGGCAACCAGTGGGCTGACCGGATTTTCAAACCACAGACGCCCGCTGGCACGTTGGCCGAACAAAATCGCAGCAGCAACCGCCAGGCGATCATGCCGCCAAGTGCCTGGCGGATCGTCAAGCAGGAGACGGTCAGGAAAACCAGCTGCATCGTATTCCTCAACCTGAGCGCGCAGAGCGCCCTGCCCGGTTTTGTCGCGTAATGTTGCATCAATCAGCATGCGGTATCAACCCTCACTTGGCTTGTTGATCAGGAGCGGAAGAAACCTGCCAAGCAGTTAAACCACCTAATCGCATTGGTGAACGTTTTGGTAAAAGCCCGGGAATCAGCGGGCGGGCCTGCTCCAGCAGCCAAGCGGCTTGCTGACCGATGGCGCTGTTGCATTGCTCGGCAAAGGTTTCAGCTTGTGCCTGTTCATTGAAACCGAGCAGGCTGACTGGATAAGCCAGACCATTAGCGGTTTCAACAAGCAAGGTATGTTGACAGGAAGGCGTTGAATCTAAGCCGTCAGGAATCTGGTCGCTGCTCACGCTGGCATATAGCCAAGTTTGATGAGGCGGTAACTGGCGCAAGCCAGCCGCCCAAGCAAAGGCTCTGGCAAACAGTGCGTGCGGTACCGTTTTGCCGGTTTGCGGTAGCACAAACACCGGAAAACCTGCTGAAGCAAGCGAGCCAGCTTGACGCCAGTTGGCTTTGTCAAAGCAAACCCAGGTGGGTAAATCATGGCGATCAGCTGGACGAATGCTGCTGGTAGCTTTGCGCCCGCAAATCTCAGTGGCTAAACCCAGTGGTGCTTCCACCAGCAGTAAGCGTTTACAAAGATGATCAGGAAGCAAAGCTTGCCATTGGGCGGTGTTGGTGCGACCATGCGGTTTAGCGGAAGCCTTGGATTGCTGTTCCTCTTTCAACGATTGGCTAAGCTGTGGGCGCATGGGACTTTCCGCCAGCCGGGCGGTGCGCCAAGCTGCCATCGATTGGACGTTACGGGCTGTTTCAGTGACCTGCTTAGGGTGCAAACGACGCATCACATGAATATGCCCAGAATGACGCATGCGCACACCTGAGCGGGTCATCCGCAGAGCGAGGTTGAAATCTGAGCCGCCCCCAAAACGGGTGTCATAGTTGAATTGGCGCAGAACCTCAGTGCGAATCATCAAGGTTGGGTGCAAAAAGACGCCGGGTGAGTAAAGCAATGCACCAAGTGAATGATGCCGCCCAGGGTTGACGGTGCATTGGCCGGTCGAATCATTAAAGTCAATCCACCCGCCGTAAGTGGCTTGAACATCACTGGTGAAAGCAGCCAGGGAGGCTTCAAGGCGCCACGGCACCATCAAATCGTCATCGTCATGGACGGCAATGAACTGGCCACGAGCTGCATCGGTAGCGCGGTTGCGGGCGGCTGCTAAACCCGCTCGTTTTTGATGAAGCTGCACAATCCGCGGATCATCAATGGCATCAAGCATTTCAGCTGTGGCATCGGTGCAACCATCATTGACCACAATGATCTCAAAATCTTGGAAAGTTTGGGCGCGCACAGTTTCAATTGCTTGGGCAAGCATTTTTGCGCGATTATGTGTGGCTATTACCACGCTAACCAGCGGTTTAGCGCGATCTCGAGCGTTACGCCAGCCAACTAAATTACGCATCACCGACGGGTCAGAAGTCATTATTAGCGAATTAGCGTTGACGGCTGCCAGGCCTGCCGCAGTTGCCTGAACCTGACGACGCGTTGGGGGATGCCACATGTGGTACATCCTCACTGCGTTGTGTTCAAGCCATTCCAAACGTAACCCTGCGCGACGCAAACGGTTGGCAAAATCAATGTCCTCACCACCATAAGTGTGCATTCGCTCATCAAAGCCACGGACTTTGTCATAGTACTCGGCTGGAAAAGCCAACATCCCACCCATACCCCATCGTGGTCGAATTTTGGCAACTCGTTCAAGCTCAGACCAATCAAGCTGTTCAAGCGTTAGACGGTCATGAGCATGCGATTTCGGTAAATCACGGCACTGCAAAACAACCGCGCAAGCACGGTCTTGGCGCACCTGCTCGGCCACAGTATTGAGTGAACCAGGCGTAAACAACATGTCAGCATCGGTGGTGATCAAAACGTCTCCACTAGCTACGGCAAAACCAGCATTGAGCGCGCCTGACCTGGACCACAGCCCATCAGTCGACGTGTAAACATAGCGACCGCCGGCGGCCTCAACCGGTGCGGCGGCGCTTTGATCACGTGAACCGAAATCGGAAACAATGACTTCACCACGACCTGGTTCAATC
>JAIRPS010000068.1 GCA_031256885.1 Bifidobacteriaceae bacterium
CCAGTAAAGGCCAATGCGTGCCCAACAATCGCTGTGGTGGTGTCAATGCCAATCGTGGTAACTGCCAATTGTTCACTAGCAGAGCCTTGCTCGCCTTGGCTGCCGGTAGCCGCCGTGGCCAGCCCAGTAGGTGAAGCAGTTGCAGCCGGCGGCACCGATTGGGGCACATCACCAGGCTGCGCCAGCGGGGTAGATGAAGGAGCCTGTGTGAGCATTGGAGTCGAGTTAGTTTTTGGAGTTGAGCTTGGTTTAGCTGTCGCGTTGAACGAAACTGGCGTAAAAGTTTCATTGTTAGCATTCACCACACCATGCGCGCCAATTGTGATAACACCGCATTGAACTTGACGGCAATCAACTTGCTGGATTTTACCAGCAGCGTCTTGCACCGTGAAGGTTGGTCCTGGCACCACCAGTGTGGTTGACCATTTTCCTGCATCAGAAATCAGGCCACCATTAGCGGAATCAGCTGTTTCCGAGCCGGGGAAGGCAACAAATTTTTCCCGTCCAGCATTATCTTTGCTCTGCTCATCTGGCACATACAAATAATCGCGCCCAGACAAACCGCCCGCCGATGGCTGCCACACGCCATGCACCGTTCCAAACAGTACATAAATACCACCAAACCCACCCTTGATGGATTGGAAACCAGTCCCCACCAATTGCAACATGGTTGGTTTAGTGGCCGAAGCTCGGGCAGCGCCACCTTCACCACTCACCTTGACCGAAGCACCCGTGCTGCTTGCCGCAACTTCAGCAAAACCTACCCCAAACATTGCCAAGACCACCACCATCAGTTTGGTAACCAAAAACACCATTTGTTGACACCTCATAGTTTTGCACCTCTTTTAGGAACAACCATCCGGGTACCGGTTTGATCATCCTGCCACACTTTGATGGGATGGCAATACAAACTGCTCAGACGATCTGCCGTTACAACTTGACTGACTGAGCCAATGGCAACCAGTTCGCCATCGTTCAAAAGAGCCAAACGATCAGCCCAGGCTGCTGCTAAAGACAAGTCATGCAATACGGCTAACACTGCCCGGCCTTGATCTGCTTCACGCCTGGCCAGCGACATAATCAACTCTTGATGATGGATGTCTAAAGCAGCAGTTGGTTCATCTAACAAAATGGTGGGTGTTTGTTGTGCGAGAACCCGCGCAAAAGTGACCCTGGCTTTTTCCCCGCCAGACAATGTTTGGAACACACGGTCAGCCAAATTGGCGGTGCCAGTTGCCGCGAGTGCAGCGGCAACCACCTGACTGTCAACGGTTGGATCATTGGCCTGGTATGGCGCTCGCCCCATTTGCACCACCTGCGTAACTGTGAAAGGAAAAGAAATGCGGCTGTGTTGCAGCATGACGCTGCGATACCTAGCCAAGTAGCTAGGTTTGATACGTTCAAGCGATCGTCCATCTAAAGTGACTTGTCCAGATGTTGGTTTATGATCACCCGCCAGCAAGCCGACAAGGGTTGATTTGCCAGCACCATTAGGTCCCGCCAGAACCAAAATTTCACCTGGTTGCACTGTCAATGAAATGCTTTGGACAATTGTTTTACAACCCACCTTGTAGCACACCTGATGAGTTTGTAACACACCGCTTGTCATGCCCAACCACCTGCTTGCCGTCTTGTGCGCGATAGTAAATAGAAGAAAAATGGGCCTCCCACCAGCGAAGTCAGCATGCCAATGGGTAGATCCGCGTAGTTTACTGCGGTGCGCGCCACCAAATCGGCACCAGTTAGCAGTAAAGCGCCACCTAAAGCACTGGCCGGCAGCAATACACCATGCCCGGGGCCGGCTACCATGCGCACCAGATGTGGAACCACCAAACCAACAAAAGCAATAATGCCGCAAAACGCCACGCCAGCCGCTGTCAAACAAGCCACCAACACAATGGCGCTAATGCGCAGTCGTTCAACATCAACTCCCAGATGACGCGCCGGACGTTCACCCAAAGCCAGCAAGTCCAGTTTGCCCCCCAAAGTCAGAGCCAAAACCATGCTGACCGCCACTATTGGCGCTGCCACTGCCACATATGACCAACGAATGCCATTGAGTGAACCAAGTTGCCAAAAGATGATCTCTTCACGCGCTGAAGTGTCTGCCAAAAATACAAACAACGCTATTGCAGCGCCGCAAACCGCATTCACAGCCACACCAGTAAGTACTAAGGTAACCACTTCAGTGCGTCCGCCAGACCGACTCAACCAATACACCAATAATGTTGCTGTTATGCCGCCCGTAAAGGCAAATGCCGCCAGCCACCAAGGCCCTAAAGCCGATGCTCCCAAAACAATTCCAGCGCAAGTGGCTGCGGCAGCCCCCGAACTAACGCCAATTACTCCAGGGTCGGCCAGTGGGTTACGGAACACCCCTTGCATGAGTGAGCCTGCCACCGCCAAAGCAGCCCCCACCAAGCAGGCCATCACTAAACGCGGTAAGCGGATTGACAGCACAACCGTTTCAGCATTTTCTGTCAACGGCACCTCGCCAATGTTCAAGTTCAATTGTTTTGCCAAAATGTGAATCACTTCAGCTGGTGGCAGATGCATCTGGCCAATGCCGGCAGAGACGATCACTAGCACCAGCAATAGCAGGCCAAGTCCGCCCAACAGTGCAATGGTTCGTGTGCGCTGACCTGGTGGTAGATGGTTATTCAGCTTTGCTGTTCCGCCATTGCTGTCAGATGCACTCACGAGGCAGCTTCCGGTGTGTAAATCGCAGCGGCTAGTGCAGTGATCACCTCAGCACTATTTGGACCAAACGACAGTATTTGAGCATCATCCATGTCAACGATCCGTCGTTTGGCACCAGCTGGCGTGGCCGCCACGGCCGGTAGTTTGGTTAACAAACCATCAACCCCGCCCATTGATTCAAGTCCTTTGGTCATCACCAGTATGAGATCTGGTTTCATGGCAACCAGACCTTCGGCTGTAACTGGTTGCATGCCTTTCCAGCCCACTTCAGTGGCCACATCAACTCCACCTAACGCAGTAACCAGCGAGTCAATGCCAGAACCTTGCCCAAATAGGTAATACACTCCAGCATTACCGCGTAAATACAAAAATGCGATACGCAATTTGTCGGCAGGATTTTGGGGTGCGGCTTGACTAATTTGTTCTACAGCCTGGCTGATTGACTGTTCGGTTTGATCAGCTAAGGCTTGACCGTCGCTGGTTACCCCGAGAGCTGCTGCGACCTGTTTGATCAGTTCACTAACAGTTTCTAGCGAACGGTGTGAGTCAACCACCACAACCGGAATACCTGCTTCACGCATTTGTAACAGCACATCCCACGGACCAATTGATGTATCTGTGATTATGACAGTTGGGGCGAGTTCCAGCACAGCTTCAGCATTGAGAGTGTTACCAGAGGGCGTTACGCGCGGTAAGTTTTTGATTTCGGGGAAGGCCGATGACGTATCGCGGCCAACCACGTTTGCCCCCAAGCCGAGTGCGAAAACAATGCGGCTGGTGGTGCCGTAAATATCGAGTGCCAGGATGCGGCTGACATCTTTGACCACCGTAGTGGTGTTTTGAGCATCAGTCACCGTGGCTGGCAACACCGGCTGGGGGTTGGTGTTGACTGGTGTTATTGCACTGTCGAGCAGAGTTGCTGTGGACGGCCCTGTAAACTGTTTTGGCTGGTCCAAGGCCTTTGCCGGGTTGAATGAACTGCTTGCCAGACTACTGCCCAGCTGACTTCCTGTACAACCAGCTAGGCACAGCGCTAGCAAAGCGGCCAGTGTCAACAGGGCCAGTGAGCGGGCGGTCATTGAGCGTTGCCTCCTTGTGGTTGTGCCGCGCAGTGGCGTTGTCGCCACAACACTGTAAGTTAGGTAAGCCTAACCTAACTCATTGACGCTGCTGTTGCAACTTCACCAATCCGGCGCACCACCAAGTTTGTTTAGCCAACACCCCCCTGAAGCAACCTAGCCCCGTGTTGCCTGGCTTGAAGACAAGCGTTGGCAACTCCAAACTTGGCCCCTGCCCAGTTGGGCAGGGGCACCAGCTATTGGGTTAACTATCGGCGATGTTCAGCCTTCGGTTGTTTCACTAATCTCATTCATGTTCATGGT
>JAIRPS010000079.1 GCA_031256885.1 Bifidobacteriaceae bacterium
CACGCCCTACCTGCCGTTATATGATCACCTAAAGAGTGTATGCGCCGCTCAAAATTACGCGACCACCATTGATTCCTTTGGGTCCTTGAACAACATCACCACTCTGCCCACCAGTTTGCACAACTTGCCCGATGTCGTAAACCACCTGATCATTCGCGGTAAGTTGGGCAAGTGCTGCGTCAGCAACGCGGTGGCTGACCACTGCCACCATGCCGATCCCGAGATTCCAAGTTTGTTCCGCTTCCGTCCATGCCAAACCGCCCAGGCTGGTCAAATACCCGAAGATTGGCAAAACCGGCCAAGTTGACCGGTTGACCAGCCCATCCATGCCTGGAGGAATCACACGCGCCAGGTTGGCCGCCAAACCACCACCGGTCACATGGGCTAACGCATGCAAGTCTGGGCCAAGCTTTTGCGCTAAATCAAGCACTGCTGAACAGTACAAACGGGTCGGCTCTAACAGTTCTTCACCAAGCGGACGGCCGCAATCAGGTAAATCATGATCCCAATCCCAACCGGCTTGCGCCACCAAAGCGCGTACCAACGAGTAACCGTTGGAGTGGACACCTGAACTGGCCAAACCTAACAGCCTGTCACCTGGTTGCACACGTTTGGCACCGAGCACCGCGTCAGCTTCCACTACGCCAACTGCCGCACCCGCCAAATCGTATTCATTGACACCGAGCAGTCCAGGATGTTCGGCGGTTTCTCCACCAGCCAGGGCTGTTCCGGTCAGTTGACAACCGCGCGCCACCCCGGAAACCAGGGCAGCGATTTTTGCCGGAACTACGCGACCGCAAGCAATGTAATCGGTCATCGCGATGGGTCGCGCACCGGAAGCCGCCAAATCATCAACCACCATACCTACCAAGTCAAGGCCAACTGTGTCATGACGGTCAAGCGCTTGGGCAATCGCCACTTTGGTGCCAACCCCATCAGTTGAGGTAGCTAAGAGGGGATGACGGTAAGTCAGCAGGTCAGCGGCATCAACCAGGCCGGCGAAACCGCCGGCTCCGCCAATCACCCGCCCAGCCGCCGCGCTGGCTAATGATTGGCGCATCAGTTCAACGGCCTGGTCACCAGCGGCAGTATCGACACCGGCCGCCGCGTAGGTCAACGCCGGGGCTGCCGCCTGTGTAACATCGGCAGGAGTTTGGCTGATCGGCTGGTTGGAGTGATCAGGCTGATGCGTCAAGGCTGTTCCTTTCAAGCAGTTCTTTACCGTCAGTTTGCTGTTCAGTAGCCACATTGATGGGGTATTTACCATCGAAGCAAGCCATGCACAGCCGGTCGCTTGGCAAACCGGTTGCCGCAACCATCCCCGCCAAAGAAATATACCCCAAGGTGTCGGCACCAATTGACTGGCGAATCGCTTCAACCGATTGATCAGTCGCAATCAGTTCGCTGCGCGAAGCAAAATCAATCCCGTAGAAACAAGGCCAAACCACTGGTGGCGAAGAAATTCGCACATGCACTTCAGCAGCCCCCGCTTCACGCAACATTTTGACAACCGCCCGCTGAGTATTCCCACGCACAATCGAATCATCAACCACCACCAGTCGACGCCCCCGGATCACTTCACGCAACGGGTTGAGTTTCAGACGAATGCCCAACTGACGAATCGTTTGCGACGGCTCAATGAAAGTTCGCCCAACATAGGCATTCTTGGTTAGCCCCTGAGCGTACTCAATGCCGGATTGTGCTGCATAACCGATTGCTGCCGGGGTGCCGGATTCCGGTACGGGAATGACCAGATCAGCTTGCACAGGATGCTCACGAGCTAAAGCCCGGCCCATCGCGCGGCGGGCCGAGTTAACCAACTGGCCTTCCAGCAAAGAATCCGGACGCGCCAAATAGACGTATTCAAAAACGCAGGTTGCTGGGGTGGCAGCAGCAAAGTGGTGGCTGGTCAAACCAGCATTGTCAATCACCAGCAGCTCACCCGGAGCCACCTCACGCACCAATTCGGCGCCAATCGTATCTAAAGCCGCTGTTTCTGAGGCAACCGCCCAGCCGCGCTCCAAACGTCCCAAAGCTAAAGGACGCACACCATGACGGTCACGTGCCGCATAAAGATGATGCTCATCCATGAAAACCAAGGAGAACGCGCCAGCCACAGTTGGTAGCACAGCCAAAGCTGTTTCAGTCAGACTGCCACCCTCACGGCCCCGTAACAAGCCAGTCAGCACATCAGTGTCAGTGGTGGCGCGGCGGCGTCTTGGCTGCCCACCAAGCTGGCTGGCTAACCTAGCCGCTAAGGTGGCGGTATTGGTGAGGTTACCGTTATGCGCTAAAGCGATTGTGCCTTGAGCGGTTGGCCCCAATGTGGGCTGGGCGTTAGCCCAATTTGGTCGCCCAGTAGTGGAGTAGCGGGTGTGGCCAATCGCCATATGTCCGGTCAATGATTCCAGGGCAGTCTCATCGAAAACCTGGCTGACCAGTCCCATGTCTTTGTAAACCAGAATTTGCTGACCGTTCGATGTCGCAATGCCCGCCGATTCTTGGCCGCGGTGTTGCAGCGCATACAAAGCAAAGTATGTCAGCTTGGCAACGTCTTCCCCTGGAGCCCAAACCCCAAAAACACCGCAAGCGTCACGCGGTTTTTGTTGAAAAGGCAACAGGTCATCATTCAGCAGTCCGTCGGGGCGTGGCACTGCGGCATTGTGTCACATTTGAAGGCTGAGCACCAGCCCGCCCGCCAACTAGCCGAGCACCGGCCGCGAAGATGATGCGAAGGAGCACAGGCACAAGCTGAGGGCGATCACAGCGTCCAAACAGCATTGTCTAAACCAAGGATCAGAAGTTGAGTCTGGGTCGCCCAGGGAGCGACCCAGACCTAGGGGGAAAGAACGGCTGTGGCCCCAGGTCGGGGTTCCGGGGCCACAGCCCTATGGAGGGTGGTCTACATACCCGTCCTCTCCATCGCGCGTTCAGGGGGTCCGCGCCACGGCGTCGGGGTTTCGCCGTAGCCAAGGAAACGAGCTGCAAGGGGCTTGTGCCCGCATCCCTGACAATGATGAGACGGTGAGCAATCGTAGCCATGACGCGAAAAATGAAAAAAAACCGACCGCGCATTTTTGCTCGCGCCAAACGCGCGGCCAGCCACAGCGTCACAGCAAACCGATGCCGCTAGTGGATTAGCAGGTCAAAACCTGTTTTTCCGATCAACGAGAGTCGCTGCCAGCGCCTTGGGTGCGTGCCTGAATGGCTGCACGTCCAGCTTCCAAACGAGCAATCGGCACCCGGAAAGGTGAGCAAGACACGTAGTCCAAGCCAACCTGGTTGAAGAAATGGATCGAATCTGGGTCGCCGCCATGCTCGCCGCACACACCCAGGCCAATCCCTGGACGGGTCCGCCGCCCACCTTCAACACCCAGCTTGACCAATTCGCCAACGCCATCGACATCAATCGATTCAAAAGGCGAAACCTTGAAAATCCGCTCTTCAAGGTACTCGTTGAAGAAAGCGCCCTCAACGTCATCGCGCGAGAAGCCCCAGGTGGTCTGGGTCAAATCGTTGGTGCCGAAGGAGAAGAAGTCAGCACCGCGCGCAATCTTGTATGCGGTGATCGCGGCGCGTGGCAACTCGATCATGCAGCCAATCGGAATGTTCAGCTCAACCCCGGCTTCCTTAGAAACCTGGCTGATGATCCGCTCAGCGTCACCGCGCACCAGGTCAAGCTCAACATGTGAGCCAACCAGCGGCACCATGATCTCGGGGTGCGGCTGCTTGCCCTGCTTGACCAGCTCAGCTGCTGCCTCAGCAATCGCGCGAACCTGCAAATCAAACAAACCGGTGACAACCAAACCAAGACGCACACCACGCAAACCAAGCATTGGGTTGGCCTCATGCATCCGCTCAACTGCCGCGAGTAACTCCAGCTCACTGGCCACAGACTCGCCGCGTTCCTGAGCCCGCGCCACCCGCACAGCCAGTTCGGTGCGGTCAGGCAGGAACTCATGCAAAGGCGGGTCAATCAAACGGACAGTCGAATGCAAGCCATCCATGGCGGTGAACAGCTCAATGAAATCTTGCTTCTGCAACGGCAGCAAAGCATCCAAAGCGGCTTGGCGATCCTGCTCACCACGCGCCAAAATCAGACGCTCAATCAGTTGGCGGCGATCGCCCAAGAACTGATGCTCAGTCCGGCACAAGCCAATTCCTTGAGCACCCAAGCGGCGAGCCCGGGCAGCGTCTTCAGCGTTATCCGCATTGGCCCGCACCTTCAGGCGACGCACCTTGTCAGCATGGCTGAGAATCCGGTCGACCGCTCGGACCAGCTCAATCGTGTCCTGATTGTCG
>JAIRPS010000118.1 GCA_031256885.1 Bifidobacteriaceae bacterium
GGCCAAACCAGCGTCTAATTAACGGTCAAACCCAGCTATTGGGCGCATTCAACCAAGCTAATGCGGCATTAGCACTGTTGATGGCAGTTGAGCTGGGTATTGACCCGACAGTGGCGGCAGCCGGAATTGCGCGAGTCAAAACGGTGCCAGGTCGCCTCGAAATAGTGAAAATGCCTGATGGCGATAATGGCCCCCTCGCCGTGGTTGACTTTGCTCATACACCAGATCAAATTACTGCGTTGACCAGCGCTTTACGTCCGGTCACCAAAGGTCGCCTGATCTTGGTGATTGGCGCTGGCGGCTTGCGTGACCAAGGCAAACGTCCGCAAATGGGTGCCGCCGCTGCGCGCGGAGCCGATATAGTGCTGATCACTGATGACAACCCGCGTGACGAAGACCCCGCCGAAATCCGAGCCGCCTTGCTGGCTGGTGCCCGCCGCCACCCGACTGCGCAAGTTCTAGAAATCCCCGGCAGGCAACAAGCCGTAACCAAAGCGGTTGCTTTAGCGCAAGGCGGAGACACCCTAGTGCTGGCTGGTAAAGGACACGAAACAAGCCAAGAAATCGCTGGTCAACAGCAAAAATGGGATGATCGTCAGGCATTATCTAAGGCTTTGCAGGAGCACGGACCATGGACATAACCGCCGCCAAACTAGCCGAAGCAACCGCTGGCCAACTGGTAGGCCTTGACCCCACCACCCAACTGACCGCCGTGTCAGTTGATTCGCGCACCTGCCAAGCCGGCAGCCTCTTTGTTGCCCTAACCGGTGAGCGAACCGATGGTCACCAGTATGTGGCCGCCGCCCGGCAAGCCGGTGCCACCCTCGCCCTGGTCAGCCGTCCAGTAGCCGGCGCATACCTGCTAGTTCCCGATGTCGTCACAGCGCTTGGCCAAATCGCTCGCCACTACTTAGCTTGCTTACGTAAAACCGCAAACAAACCGCTGGTTTTGGCGGTGACCGGCTCAGTTGGAAAAACCAGCACCAAAGATTTACTAGGCAAACTAATGGCCAGCCAAGGCAACACCGTGGCCGCCCAAGCCTCCTACAACAATCACCTCGGTTTACCGCGCACCGTCCTAGCAGCCAACCGCACCACCGACTATCTGGTGCTTGAAATGGGTGCCAACCATCGTGGTGAAATCGCCTACCTGACAAAGATTGCTCCGCCAAACATTGGCGTGGTCTTGGGTATAGGTACCGCCCATGTTGGGGAATTCGGTTCAATTCAAGCAATCGCCCAAACCAAAGGTGAACTGTTGGCCGCTTTGCCACCAACCGGTTGGGCTGTGCGTAATGCCGATGATCCGCGCGTCAGCGCCCTACCCAGCCCAGCCCAGTCGCTCAGTTTCGGATTTCACGCAGCAGCGGACATTCAAATAGCGCCGATCATTGAACAGTCCACTGGTTACCTGCATGTTCGCCTGACAGACCAGAGCTGCCAAAGAAGCGTTGAGATTGCCACCAGGCTGATCGGTAAGCATCATGCGCACAACTTGGCGGCGGCGGTAGCCGCCGCCAAGGCGGGCGGGGTTGGCCTTGAACAAGCGGCCGAACAGTTGACAGGGGTGGGCCCGAGCAGCCCCCATCGGATGGCGCTACGTCATACCCCGGCTGGCAGTTTGCTGATCGATGACGCCTATAACGCCAACCCTGATTCAGTAGCAGCCGCCTTAGTGGCGCTACGGCAACAAGCCGACCAGCACGGTTGGCCGGCAGTGGCGGTTCTCGGTGAAATGCGTGAACTGGGTGAACAAGCCCCCAAGAAGCATCAAGAAATTGGGCATCTGGCAGTTGAACTGGGGATTGACCGTTTGATCGGTATTGGTGAACTCGGAAAAAGCTACCTTGATGGGGCACAGGCAGCCGGCGGGTCAGCCAAGCAGCTGGACTGGTTTGCGACACCGCGCCAAGCCGCCTCGCTGCTGGCAGCTTTGACGGCTACTGTCATTCTGGTCAAAGGTTCACTGACCACTCAACTCTGGTGCCTGGCGGACGACCTGGCAGAAAGCTGACGAGGACATGCTTAACCTGCTGTTTGCCGCCGCGATCGCCTTGATGGTGACAGGTCTGGGCACGCCGCTATTCATCCGTTTCCTGGTGCGCCGCCAGTTTGGTCAGTTCATTCGCCAAGACGGCCCAACCACCCACCACACCAAACGGGGTACGCCCACGATGGGTGGCATTGTGATCATTGTGGCCACCGGACTGGGCTATGCCGGCTCCAACCTAGCCACCGGACGCAGCTGGCATCTCTCCGGACTATCCGTGCTTTTCCTAATGGCTGGGCTAGGCTTTGTTGGTTTCCTTGACGATTACACTAAAATTCGGCGACAACGCTCCTTAGGTCTCAAACCATTATGGAAAATAGTTGGTCAAGGAATTGTTGGTGTGACCTTTGCCCTCCTCGTTGCGGTATCACCTGGAGGGCGTGAGCCAGTAGCCTCCACAGCGATTTCTATTCTGCGAGACACCAAATTTGATTTAGCCTTCGCCGGGCGCACCATTGGCATTATTCTATTTGTCCTATGGGCCAATTTTTTAATCACCGCCTGGTCCAATGCAGTCAATTTGACTGACGGACTTGACGGCCTGGCAACCGGCACATCCGCAATGACCTTCGGGGCATACATCTTAGTAACATTTTGGCAGATCAACCGCTGGTGTGGCCAAAGTGGAGTGGGGCAACATTGCTACATTGTCAATGCCCCCTTAGACATTGCAGTAGTCGCTGCGGCAGTAGTCGGAGCCTGCCTTGGCTTTCTTTGGTGGAACACCTCACCGGCCAAAATATTTATGGGCGACACCGGCTCCCTCGCACTCGGCGGTGCCTTTGCTGGACTATCAATAGTGACACGCACCGAACTATTAGCTGTAATAATAGGCGGACTATTTGTTGTGATTGTTCTATCCTCCGTCATCCAAATTATTTCCTTCCGCTCAACAGGCAAACGAGTCTTCAAAATGGCACCACTCCACCACCACTTTGAGCTATCCGGCTGGGGTGAAGTAACCATTGTTATCCGTTTCTGGTTAATCGCCATACTGTTCGCCGCAGCCGGTGTTGGCCTGTTCTACGCCGAATCGTTACCCGGATGAGCCGCCCCACCACCGGCCCAGGCCACCAGCCAGCCAGCCTCAACCAGCAGCGCGTTGCCATACTTGGCATGGGACGCTCCGGCCAAGCCTGCCAGCAGGCGCTGGCCGGACGCACCGCCAGCCTCACCCTGGTTGACAACAACCCCAAGCAAGCAGAAGTCATCACCGCCGCCGAACTGAACCTTGACCAAATTGACCTCCTAGTGGTTTCACCAGGCTGGCCGCCACAGGTTGAACCACTGCCCACCGCCCAACAACGCGGCATCCCAGTAATCAGCGAAGGTGAACTGGCCTGGCAACTACGCGCCAACCCCAAAGCCCAATGGTTAGCGATCACCGGCACCGACGGTAAAACCACCACCACCAGTATGCTCACCGCCATTCTGGAAGCAGGCGGACGGCAGGCAATCGCTGCCGGCAACATTGGTTTACCGCTCGTCAAAGCCGTAGCTGACCTAACCATTGACACATTCGCCTGCGAAATATCCTCACTCCAACTGCATCACTGTTTTTCAATCGCACCAGCCGCCGCCTGCCTGCTCAACCTCGCCCCAGACCACATTGACTGGCATGGCAGTTGGCAAGCTTATGCAGCCGCCAAAGCGAAAATCTTCGACCGCAGCGGCGCAGTCATAGTAGGACCGGACGCCAACCTTGACAATCTGGCAGCCACCGCCGGACCAGCCAGCGCCCAGCGCATCCGCCTCACCCTTGACCAACCAAGCGCCGGTCAAATTGGCATAGCCGACGGTTACCTAGTTGACCACGCCAGCACAACCACAGCTCAACCGCTCGTCGCGCTCAGCCAACTCAGCCACCTCGCCAGCGGTGTTTCAACAACACCAGACGCCCATTACCTGATCGATGCCCTGGCTGCTGCCGCCCTAGCGCGCACCGCCGGCCTGCCCGCCAGCGCCATCGCCGCCGGTTTAAGCGCTTTTCGTCTCGCTGAACACCGCGGCCAACCAGTTGGCCAAGTCAACGCAGTGACATACCTGGACAACTCCAAAGCAACCAACCCGCATGCCGCATTAGCGGCCTTCAGTGCACTAGCCGAGGGCAAAGTGGTTTGGATTGCTGGCGGTTTAGCGAAAGGACTAACCTACGACACGCTGATTACGCAGATCGCTAAGCAGCTAGCTGGTGTGGTGGTGATTGGGCAAGACCAAAGCAAACTATTAGCGGCGCTTAGCCGACACGCCAGCCAAGTACCAGTAATCGCCATTGCGCCGAGTCAAACTGATGCAGTGATGTCCCATGCTGTTCGGGCAGCCAGCCAACTTGCCCAAGCCGGTGATGTGGTGCTCCTGGCACCGGGCGCTGCCTCAATGGACCAATTCGCCTCCTACGCGGCGCGCGGCCAAGCCTTCGCCGCTGCCGTCGCTGACCTACCTCACTCAACTGACCCGGCTGCTAGTGCTCCGGCATCGGACAAAACCAGCTCAACTAAACCCGCGCCCAGCCGCCAGCGACCTGACCAAGCTGAGGTGATCCAATGACTGTTCCAGCGATCAAACCGCAGCAGCAGATCAGCCCGGGCAGCCTCGGCGAGGCGCTGGTTGCTCGCTCCGGTGCGCTAGTCACCGCCTATTACCTGGTAATCATTGCGGCGGGGCTGCTGACAATGATTGGCACGGTCATGGTCGCCTCCTCATATGTGTTCTACGGGTTGACCGACCCTGATCTTTACAGCCCCGGCATGAAAAACCTCATCCAAGTCGGGTTTGTGCTCGGTGGTGTCGGCTTGGCCTGGCTGTTTAGCCGAATGATTGGCTGGTTCAAACCAAACCGCTGGGCAGTGATGGTCTACCTGCTGCTAGCCGCCTGCTGCGCCGCTCAAGTGGTGGCCGCCAGCAAAGGCGATTGTAAAGGCGGCAACTGCAACTGGCTCTCCATCTCCGGCAAAATTGGTGTACAACCTTCGGAGTTTTTGAAACTCGCCATGGCGCTGTGGCTCGGCGTGGTGCTGGCCGCCAAAGCTCGCCAACTAGCCAGTTGGAAAGAACTGATGATTCCCGGTCTGCTCGGCATTGGCCTAGTAGTTGGGGCTGTGCTCCTGGGCAGCGATACCGGCACCGCAGCAGTGCTCGGTTTGGAAGCACTCGGTGCCTTAATTATTGCTGGCGTGCCGTGGCGGCGAATCCTCGTGGTGGCATCGGGAATGATGACGGCGGGCGTCTTGGCGGTGCTTGCCAAAAAAACGCTGCGCGACCGCATCGCAGTCCTCTTCAACATTGACGTTGGCGACGATAAAGGCGAAGGCGTGCGTTGGCAGGTTGACCAGGCACTTTACTCTTTAGCTGATGGGCATTTAACCGGCAGCGGTCTGGGTAACTCACACGAAAAATGGGGATATTTAACCCAGTCAGACTCCGACTTTATTTTCGCCGTGATCGGCGACGAATTTGGCTTACTCGGCACGCTGATTGTGCTCCTGCTGGTGGCTTTGCTGGCTTTTGGTTTATTCCAACTAGTGCGCTTGCACCCAACCCGGCACGCCCAAGTGGCAATCGGCGCAATCGGCTGCTGGCTGGTGGGGCAAGCCCTGATCAACATGGCAATGGTTCTCAAACTACTGCCCGTGATCGGTGTGCCGTTACCGTTTGTTTCATCGGGTGGTTCCGCCCTGGTTGCCGGTTGGCTGGCTTTAGGCGCAATCGCCGGGCTGATTCGTCAAGATGAACAAGTTGGCCCACCCTGGCGGGCTCGCCGAAAACTGTTGCGCCGCTCGGCTGGCCTATTCAGCACCACGCGCCCACCGGCTGGTGTGACCGGCACGGCCTATCGCATTGGTAAGGCGGCTCGGCCATGAAACTACTTTTAGCGGGCGGTGGCACGGCCGGTCATGTCAACCCGCTCCTCGCTTTAGCCAGCGAACTGCACAAACGCTTCCCGCACAGTCAGTTGCGGGTTTTAGGCACTGCTGAAGGCCTGGAAACCGAACTGGTGCCGGCGGCTGGTTGGCCGCTCGATTTGATTCCGCGCGCCCGCCTACCGCGACAGCTCAGCCGTGACTGGCTCGCTTTCCCCGGCAGTTTGGCTGGTGCGGTTCATGGCGCCAAGCGGGTTATCAAACAGCTACAGGCCGATGCTGTGGTTGGTTTCGGTGGCTATGTGGCGGCTGCCGCCTACCTGGCGGCCTGGCGCAACTGCCCAATCATTGTTCATGAAGCCAACCATCACGTTGGCTGGGCTAACCGTCTTGGTTTTCACTTAGCTAGTGGTGTGGCAACCTCTTTTGCCGCAG
>JAIRPS010000149.1 GCA_031256885.1 Bifidobacteriaceae bacterium
TACGCCATCGACCATTGAGAGGCCGCGTTCCACTTCACCACCAAAATCAGCGTGCCCGGGCGTGTCAACAACGTTGATGGTGATGCCAGCGCTTTGACCGCTGGCTTGGGCGGCGGCACCACGGTAATGCACGGATGTGTTTTTAGCCAGGATGGTGATGCCTTTTTCGCGCTCGAGGTCGCCTGAGTCAAGGGCTCGTTTGGGCACGTTGGCGTGATCGCCAAACGCCCCGGTGAGATGGAGCATTGCATCCACCAGGGTGGTTTTGCCATGGTCAACATGTGCAACAATGGCGACGTTTCGTAGATCAGCGCGACGCGGCATCAGTTGGTGGTTACCTTTCAAGTTGGGATTGGTCGGCAGGGCAGACTCTAGCCTAGTTGCAAAGCTGCCGCCTACCGGGGTTTGCCTCGCGGTTCTCACGGCCTTTGCTTTACGGCGGTGCCCCGCCCGTGCTTGGCATGACCGACGGCCTCGCGGTTCTCACGGCCTTTGCTTTACGGCGGTGCCCCCACCAGATCTGAGCGATTGACATGCAAAAGGCTGCATAATATACTTAACATACCTCCCGATCTGACCAATACCCCCCGACCTAAGAAGGGATCCCCAATGGTCCGTCAATCGCCCCACCGCGCCGCAGCTTGGCTTGCTGCCGCCCCAACTATCCTGGCTCTCAGCTTGGCTACCCTAACCAGCCTGCCCGCAGCAGCCACGCCGCTGGTGCCAACTTTCGACCCAGACACTGGCGTCAGCCAGAACGTCTTCACCGACCGCTCGAACTGGCGGCTCGAACAAGCCTGGGTTGAAATTCCCGGTGTTGACACTGACAATGACGGCCTCAACGATTTAATCCACGTTGACGTCACCCGCCAAGGTGAAACATACACCAATGGCTTGACTGTGCCTGTCATTTTGGCGGTCAGCCCCTATTTTGGTGGCGGCACCAACGCTGTCAACCACAATGTTTACACTGAGGTTGGCGTTGACCCGGACTACGCCAGCGAACCCGCCTACAGCATGAGCGGTACACCAGCCACCCGCAACGTGCGCACCTCCGGTAGCGGTGCCAACGCCTTCCAGTACGCCATTTCCACCTCCAATATTGCCACCTGGGTGACACGCGGCTTTGCGGTTGCGCACGCTGAGTTGATTGGCTCAGGTTGGTCCACCGGCTGCCCCACAGTGGGCGATGGCGCTGAACAGGCCGCCGTCAAAGCTGCCGTTGAGTGGTTGGCTGGCAAACATGGTCAGGCCTACACCGACATTGACCGCGCCACAGCAGTGCCCTTGCCCAGTTGGTCGACCGGCAAGGTGGCAGTGATGGGTACATCATATGTGGGCACCACACCAATCATGGCAGCCGCCGCCCATGCTGAAGGTTTAGCGGCAATCATTCCCGATTCAGCGATTTCGGAATGGTACAACTATTACCGCGCCAATGGAACATACCGTTACCCTGGAGCATACCCCGGCGAAGACCTTGATGTGTTAGGCCGTTACGATTACTCCACTATTAAAACCACTCATTTAGCTGATCCCGGTGTTTGCGAACGCACAGTCTTCCAAGACATGCTTGTGAAACAAGACAGAGCATCCGGTGATTACACGCAATACTGGTCAGAACGTGACTATCTTAAAACCGTGCCGCAATGGGACAATATTGGTGTATTGATTGTGGCTGGCTTCCGCGATTGGAATGTTATGGCACGCAACTCAGTAAACCTCATTGAAGCCCTCAAAGCCAATGGTAAAACCTACCAAGTTTGGTTCCATCAGCGTGGCCATGGTGCACAAATGCCCGATGACGCAAAGTTGAATGCCTTCCTCACACACTGGCTATACGGTGGTGCCCCTCAAGGCGGTGAGAAAAAAGTTTGGGTAATCAACTCCAAGTACCTTGAAGCCAGCTCAATCAGCTGGACAAACGTTTTGCCTGAAGAACTGCCAGATTGGCCGCCAGCCAGCACCGCTGACGTATCCTTCAACCTGGCTGCCAACACCGGTTCAGCGGAAGGCGGCAGCTTGTCACTAACCCCCAATAGCGATATTGGCACAACGCAAACCTTTGTAGACCAAACCTACCCACAGGTTTCCGGCTGGGATTACGGCAATGCGGTATCTTCCGACGCTCCCTTTGCCGCCTACCCGGCAGTAGCCAACGCTAATGGCCGCACAGTTGAAGGCCACCGGCTGATCTATTTATCACAGCCGCTCACCGGTGAAGTTCACTTAGCTGGTACGCCGAAAGTTAGCTTGCGCTTAGCTGTCAATAACCGTCCCAAAGCTAACCTGTCAGTCCTCTTAGTGGCCTACCCCGCTCCTGGTACAGCAATTAACGGTAACCCGGTTTCCACCACCCCGCAAATTGTTTCGCGCGGCTGGGCGGACCCTTCCAACCAAACATCCTGGGCTTATGAAGACACAATTACACCTGGTCGTTTCTTCAACATCAGTTTTGAAATGGAACCGAAGGATTACATTTTCACTACCGGCAGTCGTTTGGCTTTTGTAGTGCTTTCAACTGACCCAGGTTTCCTGATCCGTCCCGCCGACGGCACATCGCTGTCGCTCAACCCGGCCTTCAGCCATTTGACACTACCGCTAGTTGGTGGACAAACTGCCTGGCGCGACAACACACCCGGTTCGCTGGAGTTACTGGCCAGCGCAATCAACCTGTACGCCTTGTTTGAAACCAACCAAGCTGCCTACACTGCCGCCTCTTTTGCGCCGCTCGCCCAAGCTTTAGCCGATGCCCGCGCCTTACTTGATGCTGGTGCGGCCAGTCAGGCACAGATTGATCAGGCGATTGTTGCCCTGCGCAGTGCCGCGGATAATCTCCAAGCCGCAGCCGACAAGTCAGCGCTCGGCAGCCTGATTGACATTGCTCAAGGCATCCTTGATAACCCAAGTTCTTGGGTACCCACCAAGTTAGCCGAGTTACAAACTGCGCTGAGCGCTGCCCGTCTTGTTTTCGATGACGCTGACGCCAGCCAAAGCACCGTTGACCAGGCTTTGAGCACACTAAGTGGGGCGCTAGCCGGTGTTTTGCCGTTAGCCGATAAATCCCTGCTCGCCGCCTTGGTAACCCTCACTGAAGGGCTCACCGCGACCCAGTACACACCTGTCACCTGGACAGTTGTTGCCACAGCACTAGCCAGCGCCCAGGCAGTTTTGGCTGACCAGAACGCTGATGCTTATGCTGCTGAGGATGCTGCTGACGCTTTGGAAGCAGCATTGACCGCTTTGGCTTTACGAGCCCCCCGCGCTGGCTTGGAATCCGCCATACAGATTGCTGGAGCTATTCTCAGTCACCAAGCCGACTACTACCCCAGTAGTTTGGTTGGTTTAGCTGAAGCCTACAGCGCCGCCCAAACTGCACAAGCTAACCTCAACGCCACTGTTGCGGAAATCAGCGCAGCCCAAACCGCCCTAGTCCAAGCGATTGCCAAAGCCAAGCTGCGGCCAACCAGCCCAGCGCCGCTACCGGCTGCGACGACATCGGCGGCAAATACGGTAACTGCGTTGCCAGCAGCTGCACTGACCAAAGCCAAAGTGAGCCTGAGCGGCAAAGCCCGCGTTGGGCAAACTGTCAAAGCGAAAGTGGTTGGCAAACTGGCTCCCGGCAGCAAAGCCAGCTGGCAGTGGTACCGCGCCGGCAAAGCGATTGCCGGAGCCACCAAAGCCGCACATAAAGTAGCCAAAGCTGACCGTGGCAAGCGCCTAACCGTCCGTTTGACCGTTCGCCAAACTGGTCAAAATGTCACCCGTTTGGCTAAACAAACCGCCCGCGTGCGGTAGCATATGTGAAGAGAACAGCTTCTGTTGAAGTTGTCCTCTTGTGTGTATATGGTTAACACCGAACTTACTGGGTGGGTCCGTTCCCTTGTATCGGCCCCACCCAGTAGGTTTTCTACACCAATCTTGCTGAGCGGCGGGGCGCTGCAGCTCTCTGGGCTCAGGTCTCTAGTCTCTGGGTTCAGGTCTCTGGGGTGGGCGTGCTCGGGCTTTTGGTGCGAAACCCACCTGCAGAATCCGCCAGCGCGCCAGGGGAGGTTGGGTACGCTCGGGCTTTTGGTGCGAAGCCCACCACTCGCGGTTATTATCTCGCCTGCCGCAGCGCAAGGTAGGCTCGGGCTTTTGGTGTGAAACCCGCCACTCGCGGTTATTATCTCCCCTGCCGCAGCGCAAGGCACGCTCGGGTTATTTCGGTGCGAAGCGGCGTCGGGGTGGTTTTTGCGTTAGCGGTTTGGCGTTTGCTGGTGCTTAGTCTTAATCGATTGGTGGGGTGTAGCCAGATGTTTTGAGGCAGCGCCCAAAGTCAGCCGAACGATCCTGCGTGCCAACAAACAGCATGGCTTGCCCAAACTCCTGGTAGCCGACACTCATCTGATCCCACTGTTGAACCAGCCAATCCGGGGCAGAAGCCACCACCGAGCCACTGTCAACCGAACCACCACCCTGGTTGACGGCAGGGTAATGAACCTTAGTGTTTTCACCAGGAGCCGGCTCGATGCTCACCGGCTGCTGATACACAGTCGTTGGTATATTGGCTGCTTCAAGGCAATCCGCCATTGCTTCAGCAGCAGCCAACCTGCCACTTTCCAGCTCAGACAAAGACGAAACATCACTGGCTGCAACACTGCACCCGGCGCACAATGCAGCCGCCGTTAGCAAAACAGCTAACCGGCTGCTCCAGCCAGTAATCGTAAAACGTGACAGATGCATGACACTCCTTCCCGGCAGGTTGCACTCCACCGACTTGGCGGCCAATACGCCGCTGGCATATAGGCAGTCTAACATTCGACCGGCCGTCGATGCGGCCAGCCGGGTTCTAAACCGAAGTGCAACACCTTTACGGTTGTGGTTGAAAGATCACTAGTAGAGGAGTTGCACTTCGTGGTTACAACTTACAGGCATTTGTGCTTGGATGAGCGAGTTC
>JAIRPS010000195.1 GCA_031256885.1 Bifidobacteriaceae bacterium
CTGCGTTATCGCCGGCACCTGGACCAAGTATTTGACCTTTCGGCGTGTGCCCGGCTACCGCTAAAGGATCAAGCACACGCGGCAACAAACAGTCTTTGCCTAAGCCTAAACGCAGTAAATCAGTGCGGTAGGTAGCTTCAACACCGGACCAGTAGCCGGTTCCCGAAGCATCAGACAGGTCGGTGACCAGTTCACTAATGTTGCCGGATGTTTCTGCTAAACGCCAGGTCAACCAATCATGCGGCAAGCAGGCTGCTGCCAGGCGTTGCGCATTGGCTGGCTCATGCTCAGCCAACCAACGTAGCTTGGTTACTGTCAAGGAAGCTACTGGAACAGTACCCACTGCTTTGGCCCACTTTTGCGCACCCAACTGCGGCGATCCCCCACCTAACTCGTTGATTAGGTCTTTTGCGGCAGCCGCAGAGCGCGTGTCGTTCCATAGTATGGCTGGACGAATCACCTGCCCGGCATTGTCTAGCGCCACCAGGCCATGCTGTTGGCCAGCAACTGCTACGGCTGCGACATCGTCCAAACCGCCGGCTTGGGCGGCGGCCCCACCAAGCGCTGACCACCAATGCTCTGGATCAACCTGACTGCCCGGCGGGTGACTGGCTCGCCCTTGGCGTTCCAAACGACCGGTCGCCGCGTCACGGATTACCACTTTGCAAGATTGCGTTGATGAGTCAATGCCAGCAACTAACGGCATCGCACTGTCCTTTCATCCAGTCCGGCATGTTCCGGCCGTTTGGTTCGGCGCGAGCTTTGTTTCCCGAATGGGCGTTATTGGGAAACAAAGCTCGCGCCGAAATGAGCTACCGCTTAGTGGGCGGCCAGCAGATGGTTGATTGCCAATTGGTTGAGTCGCACAAAACCGAAGTGGCGCTGCGCCACAGCAGTGGCATCGAAATCTTCAAAAGCACTGCGGTCTGACAGCAAATCTGCCAAGGTTTCGCCTGGTGCCAGGGTTGGTTGGGCTAACTCCCCGACGCCAGCCTGAGCGATTGCTTCTTGAACAGCTGGGTCACGGCGGAAAGCTAAAGCCCGCTCGCGCAGCACCAAGTACATGCGCATATTGGCTTTGGCGGAGTCCCAAACACCTTCTAAACCTTCGGTGCGTGATGGTTTGTAGTCAAAGTGAACCGGACCGTCATAACGCGGACCGCCGCCCGGGAATCCGTTTACCAGCAGGTCAACTGTGCCAAAAGCACTGAGCAGGTCGCCGTGGCCAAAGACCAAGTCTTGGTCGTATTTGACAGATTTTTGACCGTTGAGGTCAATGTGGAACAACTTGCCAGCCCATAATGCTTGGGCAATGCCTGCGGTGTAGTTGAGCACTGCCATTTGTTCGTGGCCGGTTTCGGGGTTCAAGCCAACAATGTCGCCATGTTCTAGGCGATCAATCAGCGCTAAGGCATGACCAATCGTTGGTAGAAGAATGTCGCCACGCGGTTCGTTGGGTTTCGGTTCAAGACCAATGCGCAAACCATAACCCTGTTGTTTGATGTACGCAGCCACTGTGTCGAGACCTTCAGCGTAGCGGTCAAGCGCAGCCTTGTAATCCTTTGAGGAATCGTATTCGGCACCTTCGCGTCCCCCCCACATCACAAAGGTACTGGCACCTAATTGGGCAGCCAGGTCAACGTTGCGCAGGATTTTCCGCAAACCAAAGCGGCGCACGCGGCGATCATTGGAGGTGAGACCACCGTCTTTGAAAACTGGGTGGGAGAATGTGTTGGTGGTGACCATTTCGCAAACAATTCCCGTGTCGGCAAGGGCTTTGCTGAAACGGGCGATGATCTGGTCTCGGGTGGTGGCGTCAGCTTCAAAGGGGATCAGGTCATCATCATGGAAGGTGATACCCCAGGCGCCGATCTCAGATAGTTTGTGGACAACCTCAACTGGGTCAATTGGTGGGCGCGTGGCAGCGCCAAACTGGTCTTGACCGGACCAGTTGACGGTCCATAGGCCAAAGGAAAAACGATCTTGTCGTGTGGGTTGGTAGCTCATTTTGCTCCCTCGCGGTACTGGTGGTCTGTCTTGGTGGTTTGTTCTTTTGTGTCGCGCCGTTGGCCAATAAACCTGGCCGCTTGCTTGCGGTTGGGTGTTGCGGCTGCCGCGACGAGTGACGACTCGGGTGATGCCAGCCTGCTTGACCCAATCTGCGGTGTTGCGGCTGCCGCGATCAGTGAACAACCCGCAACACATTTTGTTGTGACACTAAACATATCAACTGCCTTGTACTATGTCAAACATGTCAACCCCGGCCAAAACCAAGCCATCGGCGCAAGCGCTGCGTCCCACCCCAACTAAGGCACCCAGTGGACGGATTACCCAAGCTGAAGCAGTACGTCAGCACAACCTTGCCCAGGTATTGGCCATAGTAGCCAACAACCATAAGCCCCTGTCACGAGCTGACATTGCTCAGCTTATCGGGGTTAGCCGGGCAACCGCCAGCGCCTTGGTTGATCAGTTGGTTGAAGGTAATCTGCTGGAAGAACTTGATGCCATTCGTTCCGGTCGCGCCGGACGGCCAGCCACACCAGTTCAAGTAGCCACCCACACCGTAGCTGGCCTGGGCATTCAGGTCGATGTTGACTATCTGGCAGTGCGCGCGCTTGACCTAGCCGGTAATGTGCTGGCCGATTGGTTAGAACCAATTGACCTCACCGGTAGCGATCCGGTACAGGTGCTCGCCCAGCTCGGCCAGCAAACCAACCAGATTGCTGAACAGCTGATCAGCCAATCTGTTCGCCTTACCGGTGCCGTCTTGGCCTTGCCTGGCATTGCCGATTCGCCGCTTGGTCCGTTACGTCTTGCACCCAATTTACGCTGGTCGAATGTCGATGCCGCCACTCTGATCAACCTAACTGCTTGCCAATTGTTGCGCATTGACAATGAGGCAACTTTGGCCGCGCGCGCCGAACTGGCAGCCTGGGCATCCCAACCTTCCACAACACCAGCCGAACAGACCCAACGCCCCCGCTCTTTCCTTTACCTTTCGGTTGGCTTTGGCATTGGTGGAGCCGCCATCCTCGATGGCCGCACCTTCCCTGGTAACCAAGGTTGGGCTGGCGAAATTGGCCATGTCACGGTTGATCCTCAGGGGGATGCTTGTACCTGTGGCTCATCCGGCTGTTTAGAAGTACTCGCTGGCCGGCGCACTCTCATGCAGATTGCTGGCTTAGATCCCAGCGAACCGGCTGAACACTTAGCCCAAGCCGCCGCTCGCGGTGATGCCCCAGCTTTGGCGGCGCTGGCACAGGCAGGCTGGGCTTTAGGCGTCGCCCTCGGCTCAGCATTCAACTTATTGGATTTACCAGCCGCCGTGATTGGTGGATTCCCTGCACCGCTGATGCCGCAACTTGGCCCGCTGATTGCCGCCGAGCTAAAACACCGCGCAATGGCCAGCCGCTTAGTTGGCAAAGCCCCAGAAATTTTATCGCCACTGGGTGGGCCACAATCAGCCACCACCGGAGCA
>JAIRPS010000035.1 GCA_031256885.1 Bifidobacteriaceae bacterium
CAGGTTCTGGGGACCAATCACACCAGATTTGGGACCAGGCGTGGCAACGTAGTACAAACCACCGCCAAGGGCAAGTGTGCCTGCGAGCACAAGACAACTAATCAGGACAGTACGGGACCGGGTTGGGGGCATACCATCAAAGCATAGGCCAAATGTCCTGTGTGGGAAAAATTTTCGTTAGAAAAATGTCAGAGCTGCCACCACAGCCAGGCAACTCGGTAAAACACGGCCTGACCTGCGAAAACCTTGGTGGCACTGGAGGTTGAGGGTGCGCGAGGCGGGACTTGAACCCGCACGCCTTGCGGCACAGGAACCTAAATCCTGCGCGTCTGCCAATTCCGCCACTCGCGCTGGGCCATTGGACTAGCCAACAACACCTCATAGCGTAGTCACATTGCTTGTGTGATGCCACTGATGTACACGACACGCGGAAACTTGGCCGTCCGCAGCCGTGGCGTCATCTGCCCCAAAACGCGCACCACTGATCTGTGGACTAACCGATATGCCGTTAAGCTCAACTGGTGGACCAACGCGACGAAGACACGCCAAACTGGAGGCCAGATGGGCCAAACTTGGTGATCCAAGCGGACAACCTGCCTGTTCTCAAGAGCCTTGCGGCTGGATCATTCAGGTTGATCTACATTGATCCTCCGTTCAACACCGGCCGGGTTCAAGCGCGGCAATCAATCAAAACAGTCAAATCAACCGGTGGTTCACGCATTGGCTTCAAAGGCATGGCCTATGAGACTGTCAGGGGCACGGTTACGTCCTATGACGACTTTTTTGCCGACTACTGGGGTTTTCTTGAGCCACGATTGGCAGAAGCCTGGCGGATCTTGACCGCCGATGGCACGCTTTACCTGCATCTTGACTACCGCGAGGTCCACTACGCCAAGGTTTTGTTGGACGCCCTGTTTGGCCGGGAATGCTTCCTCAATGAGATCATCTGGGCTTATGACTATGGCGCACGTTCAAAGTCCAAGTGGCCAGCCAAACATGACAATATTTTGGTTTATGTCAAAGATCCCAAGTCATACGTGTTCAACGGCGAGGCGGTTGATCGTGAACCGTACATGGCACCCGGTCTTGTTACTGCCGAAAAGGCGGCTCGCGGCAAGCTGCCAACCGATGTCTGGTGGCACACCATTGTGTCGCCAACCGGGCGTGAGAAAACTGGTTATGCAACGCAAAAGCCCGAGGGGATTTTGCGGCGAATCATTCAAGCATCCAGCAATGAAGGCGACTGGGTGCTTGACTGCTTTGCCGGTAGCGGCACAACCGGGGCGGCCTGCCTCACTTTGGGCCGTAAGTTCGTGTTGGTGGACAAGCATGCAGAAGCGGCAACGGTCATGCGAAAACGCCTGGATCTGCCTGGTGCTGCTGTCCGGTTCCTGGCAACCAATGACCTGACAGGCAACTGTCTGCGATGACCTGACGCATCACAAGCCCCACCGTCACCACTAATCCGCGCCTGACAGGCAACTGTCTGCGATGACCTGAGGCATCACAAGCCCCACCCGGGCTTGTCCCGGGGGGGGGGGGGGGTACTATGTGAAGCTGAAGTTGTTTACAGCTTCCCTGACAATGTTTGCCCCCTAGCAGAAAGCAAAACAATGGGTAATTTTTATGCGTCGACTCGGCGGCTGCGCCGAGCTTTGACTGTTGCGGCGGTTGGCGTCGGTTTGGCCATCACTGGTTTAACCCCTGCCGCTCAAGCCGCCAACGTTGACTTCACCGGCACTGTCTATTACGTCGATGGCGTCACACCAGCTACAGGTGTTGAGGTCGAGCTTTACAGCGTTGATTGCACAACTGGTGTTGGTGATGACTTCTATCTTGACTGGGATGAAACCGGCTCTACTGGCCAGTTCTCCTTCTACTCACTTGACACAGACCGTTGTTATTATTTCGAGTTCGATTTTCAAGTCACGGTCGCTGGTGGCAGCGGCAGCCCTTCTTATTCTTTTGAGTGGGGACCCAACGATCCCAGCAACAGCTACCAATTCAACTTGACCAGCAATGCCCCTGCTAAAGTCAATTTTTCTGTCAGCAACTATGCAGGTGATCAATACTACGTAAGTATTCGACGTCAAGAAACCGACGGCACTTGGGGTTATTACACTGGCCTGTATTTGGATTCAGCTGGCCGACACACTGTGGACTTACCTGCCGGTTACACTTATGCAGCGAAGCTTTACCAAGATAGTGTTTATGCTGAGCAATGGCTGAACGGCGCGGGCAACCATGACGATAACCCGCCAAGTGGCGCCCGTTTAACAATTGCGGCCAACCAAGCGGGAACTACCGTTAATTGGGCCACTACCGCCCTGAAGGGTTCAGGTGTGACCGGTAAAGTGAACCTGAACGGTGAGCAAGCTCAAAATGCTTCAGTTACGCTTTATCAAGTTTACACGGATTCCTATAACGACACCTACCTCAGTGCCCAGCGTTCCGCAAAATTGCAAGCTGATGGAACATTCGGCTTTGGTGGATTAACGCCCGGCGTTAAATACTCTTTGGCGGTTTACAGCGATAATTGGGCAGATTCTTGGCTAGGTGGCTATCAAAACGTCTCTTATGGTTCTTATGATTATCCCGAAGTTAGCAATGTTGCCACATTTGTTGCACCAGCCGGTGAGAACATTCTAGCCGGCCAAGACTTGAACCTCACCACCAAAGCTGCCTGGGTTAGTATCACCAACCCGCCGCGCAGTCGGAACGCTGCAGTCTGGGCGACCAGCGCAACTACCGGTAAAAGCACTTCAACAAGCTACAACGGCACTCCTTCAGGCGCTTTACTGCTCAAAGTACTACCCGGTGTCAACCTTGTGGGTGTAAGCACAGAAGATTACGACTCAACTAATGGCCGCTATACGCGGACATCCTGGTCAGCTCTCCAAACCACCCCAGCCGGCGCTATTACCGCTGTCACAGCCGGTAACCGTCAAGTTCTCGATGATGCTAAGTGGATCGGTTCACGAGTTATCTCGGTGACTGGTAAAAACGAGGTGCAGTCTACCTTGACTGCCGCTGTGGCTGCGAAACCAATCTGGGAAGACGATGTTGATTATGGAGTCTCGCCGGTTGTGACATTTGGTTGGTCTGATGGCGCGAGCTTATTAGCTAGTGGTTCAGCCACTTATCAGCTGACACCCAACCAAACCAACCTGCCTATCAACGCTTTCGCGGTGATTAGCGGCCCTGGTGTGGAGTCTCAACTGATAACAGTGGCGGCTGGGAAAACTGCGCCAATCGCCGCGCAGCAAGCGCCAATCGCTAAAACAGTCAGCGGTACCGCAAAAGTTGGGGCAACCTTGACCGCGCCAACCCTTCCCTTGGGTGCAACCGCAACCTACGCTTGGTTGCGCGACGGTAAAGCAATCAGCGGTGCCAGCAAAGCCACCTACAAGGCGGTCGCTGCTGATGCTGGACATAAACTCAGTGTCAAACTAGATGTCACCCGCACCGGG
>JAIRPS010000162.1 GCA_031256885.1 Bifidobacteriaceae bacterium
CCATTGCAAAGGTTCACGCTGCATTCGGCGTTCCAGCCAATCATTGAAGCGAGCCAGCGCTGCTTGATCAGCTAACTCGGCTAAGGGTTTAGCTAAGGCGATGGCGCGGCGTAAAGCCGAGCGGTCTAAACCTAAGGCGGCAGCTAAAAGCAGTTCAGAATCAACCAATGGTGACTGGCAGCCTGCTTGTTCAAGACGTTGGGATGCTTGACGCAATGCCTGAGCTACCAACTTATCCTCTGGTTACACGCTCAAGCCGGGCTGCCGCGTCAGCGGTAATGGCGGAGTCAATGACTGGGCCAAGTTCACCGTCAAGCACCCGGTCAAGGTTGTACGCCTTGTAGCCGGTGCGGTGGTCTGCGACGCGGTTTTCGGGAAAGTTGTAGGTGCGGATGCGTTCGGAGCGGTCAACTGTGCGGACTTGACTGCGCCGGGCATCGGCGGCGGCGGCGGCTTGTTCTTCAGCTTGTAAGGCCAGTAAGCGGGCTCGCAAAATGCGTAAAGCTTGCTCCTTGTTTTGGAGTTGCGATTTTTCGTTTTGACAAGAAACCACTAAACCGGTTGGCAGGTGGGTGATGCGGACAGCTGAGTCGGTGGTGTTGACTGATTGCCCGCCGGGACCAGATGATCGAAATACATCAATGCGCAGATCGTTCGGGTCAATCTCCACTTCGGTTGGGTCGTCAGCTTCTGGCATCACCAAAACACCAGCAGCAGAGGTGTGTATGCGACCTTGTGATTCGGTTACCGGCACACGTTGGACACGATGCACCCCACCTTCGTATTTGAGATGCGCCCAAACCCCCTCAGCTGGTTGCGGGTTACCGGGCGCTTTGATTGCCACAGTGGCATCCTTCACCCCACCCAAGGCAGTCAAGTTCAGGTCAATAACCTCCCATGACCAGCGTTGAGTTTCACAGTAACGCGAGTACATGCGCAGCAAATCGCCAGCAAACAGGGCTGACTCCTCACCCCCCTCGCCAGCTTTGATTTCCATGATGACGTCACGAGCGTCATCGGGATCACGGGGAATCAGCAACTCGGTGAGGCGCTGCTCAGCCAACTCAACGACTTGGTGAAGCTGCGGCAACTCCTCAGCGAAAGCCGGATCGACAAGCGCCAGTTCGCGCGCCGCTAGCTCATCAGCGCGCGCCGCATCAGCAGCCTGATTGGCTTGCACAATCTGGCTGACCTCAGCGTAACGCCTCCCTAAAGCGCGAGCTTTGCCTGGCTGAGCATGCACTGCTGGGTCTGCTAAAGCAGCAGCCAATTCGGCTTGCTCAGCCAGCCATCCGCTCACCGCAAACCCTTCACCGGTTGGCGATCCTGCCGGGGCGGCTATTTGCTGGCCTCAGCAGCCCGCTTACCGTAGCGAGCCTCAAAGCGGGCCACCCGACCACCGGTGTCCAAAATCTTCTGCTTGCCCGTGTAAAACGGGTGGCAGGCCGAACAAACATCGGCATGAATCTGGCCAGATTTGGCGGTTGAACGGGTGGTGAAAGTGTTGCCACAAGTGCATGTGACGGTGGTCTCAAAGTAATCCGGATGGATGTTCTGCTTCACGTAAGCTGCCTTTCGTTGCGGGCGTGCCGGGTCGGCGGCTGGGCCGCCGTGAACCGGACACTGGTCGGGACATTCTTGCAGATTTTGACCGATTGGCCTATTCGGGTGTGGTCTTTTGGACTTGGAGAAGGAACTCAGCATTGGTCTGCGATTTGCGCAGACGATCCAAAAGCACCTCGCTGGCCTGCTGCTCTTCCAAACCGGAGAGCACTCGGCGCAGTTTCCAAACAATTTTCAACTCGTCTGGAGCAAACAGCAGCTCTTCACGCCGCGTGCCGGAAGCATCGACAGCCACTGCTGGGAAAATCCGTTTGTCAGCTAGGCCACGGCTCAGACGTAACTCCATGTTGCCGGTGCCTTTGAACTCTTCAAAGATCACCTCATCCATCTTGGAGCCGGTCTCTACCAGTGCGGTAGCCAAAATTGTCAGCGAACCGCCGCCTTCAATGTTGCGGGCCGCACCAAAGAACTTCTTGGGCGGGTAAAGCGCTGATGAATCAACACCACCAGACAAGATCCGCCCGGATGCCGGTGCAGCCAGGTTGTAGGCACGGCCCAAACGGGTAATGCCGTCAAGCAGCACAACCACATCATGGCCTAGTTCAACCAAACGTTTGGCCCGCTCAATCGCCAGTTCAGCAACCGTTGTGTGGTCGGTTGCGGGACGGTCAAAGGTTGAAGAAATGACTTCACCTTTAACATTGCGCTGAAAGTCGGTAACTTCTTCAGGGCGCTCATCAACCAGCACCACCATCAGGTGAACTTCTGGATTGTTGGTGGTAATAGCATTGGCAATGGCCTGCATGATCATTGTCTTGCCAGCTTTTGGCGGGGAGACAATCAAACCGCGCTGACCTTTACCGATTGGTGAAACGAGGTCAATCACCCGGGTTGTCAGGTTGTTTTGGGCAGTTTCTAAACGCAAACGCTGCTGTGGGTACAGTGGCGTCAACTTAGCAAACTCTGGCCTGCCTAAAGACTGCTCAGGTGGCCGGCCGTTGACTGAATCAACCCGCACCAAGGCGTTGAACTTTTGTCGTTGCTGCTCGCCTTCACGTGGCTGACGCACCGCACCAACCACTGCGTCACCTTCACGCATTCCATACTTTTTGACCTGCGAAAGTGAAACATAAACATCGCCAGGGCCAGGCAGGTAGCCGGAAGTGCGGATGAAAGCATAGTTGTCAAGCATGTCCAAAATGCCTGCCACAGGCACCAGCACATCACTATCAGCCACATCAACGTCTTCCGAACCAGGCAGACGGCGCTGCTTGCGGTCACGCAAATGGTCGCGCCCGCGCCGCCGCCGCCGACTGGCTGAATCCTCATCTAAACCTGATAGCAGGTTGCCGCCAGGAGCAGCGTTAGCTAAAGGCCGACGTTCCGGCAGGCCAATTGATGCACCCGGGGCATTGTTTTCGGGGCGGGCTTTGTTTTGGACTGGTTCGCGCGAGATTGCCTCACTGATTGCCTGGGCTGCCCGGGCGGCCCGCTCAGCGGGGGTTTCTACCGGCGCTGAGGGAATCACCAACTGGTCAAGACTGGTGGGCGTGGTGGAAACCGGGTCGCTCGGTTGGCCAGCTGGCACTTGCACCCGCCGATGCGTCCGCCGGGAGGCATCGGTGCTCGGTGCGGGCAGGTCTAAGAGCAGCGGTGGCGGGCTGCTCGGCGGGCTGCTGGGTGCAGCGGCAGGCAGTGAGACAAGCGGCGGCACTGGCTGCCCGATGCCGGAAGGTGGGGTTGGTAAGTCAAGCTTGACCGGCAAATCTGGTTTGCTTGGCAACACTGGGCGCGCGGGCGGCGGGCCAACTTCAGCAGTTGCTTTGCGGCGCTGCCGGGTCCGTGACAGGCTCAGTGTGTCGCTTGGCTCAGGTGGTGGGGGGGCTGGTGGCAGCGCCACAGTGGTGCGCGCCCAAGTGCTGGGCTTGGCAGCGCCCGTCGCTGCGATTGCCTGAACCAAGTCGCTTTTGCGCATCTTGGATGTGCCTTTAACGCCAAGCTGCTGAGCCAGTGCTTGCAGCTCGGCCAGTTTCATGGTCGCCAGGGAACCTGTGCGGCCCGGCCCGGTTTCTGTGATTGGTGTCACGAGGGTCCTTTCGCCTCGTCGGCGGCTCGCTAAATGGGAAGCGTCCCGCAGTCTTCAGGTAGGGCCTCACACCGCACAGACGGCGGCAAAGACCCCAGCAGGATAATTGGTTTGGTTACAAACACAAACTGATGGGGACCCATCAGGTGGTAACCGTGAAGCACTTTACCACTGCGCCACGGTTAGGTCAACAAGCTGTCTGGTCGTTTCACAAATTGGTTGGTTTATGGTTCGGTGAGCCGCGCCACCACACCGCCATGCGTAGCCACGGCAGGGCTGAGCACCTGCCATTGTGGCGGAATCAAACTACGCAGCTCTGCGGGTGGCAGAACCGACATTATCAACACCCCTGGGCCAGCTCCGGAGACCACGGCAGCGATCCGCTGGGAACGTAGTTGATCAATCAAGTCAAGCGTTTGTGGCATCACTTCGCGGCGTTGTTCCTGATGCAGCCGATCTTCCGTTGCTTCAAACAACAATGCTGGTTCAGCGGTTAGCGCATGCACAGCCAAGGCGGAACGGGCAAGGTTGAAAACAGCATCCTGGCGGTCGACACGCTCGGTCAGTACCGCGCGAGCCACCTTGGTTGACACTGTATTGGTTGGCAAAGCAACCAATAGCCGCACCTCCGGGTGAACATCAAAACGGGTACAGCGGGCCACCTGGCCGTTCAGCCAACCGATTGTGCCGCGACCAAAAACAGCCGGTGCCGCATTGTCAGGATGCCCTTCAAAAGCGGTGGCTATCTCAAAAACTTCCCGGGCGTTCAGTGCTGTCGGGTCAGCGATCATGCCGCGCACAATCAGCGCACCGGCCACCACCGCTGAGGCGGATGACCCTAAGCCTTGACTGTGTCTGATCCGGTTATGGCAAAGCAGGTCAAAGCCTATTTCGGGAGCGCCAACCGCTTCTAAGGCGTAACGGGCTGCCCGCACCACCAGGTGGGTGTCATCCAAAGGCACGGTGGTGGCACCTTCGCCTTCGACCACCACTTTTGATGGTCCCATGACGGCGCGCGCTTCAATCTCATCCCAAATATCTAAGGCCAGACCAAGACTGTCAAAGCCGGGGCCAAGGTTAGCTGTGGTGGCTGGTACGCGAACACGCACATGATCACAGGTTAAACGCATTGGCCGGTTACTCCAAACCAAGCAGGTGAGCAATTTCACCCGGTGACGGTGCTACCCGTTCAACCGTCACAGCTGACCCTTCCGGACCTTTCAACGCCCAATCGGGATCTTTGAGACCGTGCCCGGTGACGGTAACGACTATGCGCGCGCCGGGCGGCACCCGCCCGGCGCGCGACAGTTTTAACAAACCGGCTACGCCAGCGGCTGAGGCTGGTTCCACAAAAATACCCACCTCGCGTGACAGTAAACGGTGGGCTTCGAGGATTTCTTGGTCGCTGACCATGTCAATTAGGCCATCGGATTGGTCGCGGGCGGTGGTGGCTGCCTGCCAGGAGGCGGGGTTACCAATCCGTATGGCGGTGGCGATTGTTTCAGGGTGCTGCACCGGATGACCAAGCACAATTGGTGCTGCTCCAGCTGCTTGGAAACCCCACATTGCCGGACGTCTGGTTGCTCGGCCGTCGCTGGCTGCCTCAACATAGCCTTTCCAGTAGGCGGTGATGTTGCCGGCGTTACCAACCGGCAGGCAGTGGATTTGCGGAGCGTCACCGAGCGCATCAATCACTTCAAATGCGGCAGTTTTTTGACCCTCAATCCGGTAGGGGTTGACTGAGTTGACTAACTCAACCGCGCATGTGTCTGCCAGCTTCCGGGCGGCTACTAAACAATCATCAAAGTTTCCGTCAATCTGCAATAAGCGTGCACCATGGGCGATCGCTTGGGATAGTTTGCCCAAAGCGATTTTGCCGTCGGGCACCAGGACGGCGCAAGCCAAACCGGCGCGTGTCGCATAGGCGGCAGCTGAGGCTGAGGTATTGCCGGTGGATGCGCAGATTACCTGTTGAGCACCAGCGTTGGCGGCTGCTGAGATGGCTACTGCCATGCCGCGATCTTTGAATGAACCGGTTGGGTTCATCCCTTCATATTTGCAATACACTTGCGCGCCAGTGACTTCACTGAGGTATGGTGCGGGCACTGTGGGCGTGCCGCCTTCCCCCAAGCTCACGCACACACCATCTTGGGGCAGCGGCAAATATTGTGCATACTCCGCGATTACCCCACGCCAAATCTGTGCCATTGCTTACTCCCCCTCAACGCGCATCACACCGGTCAGCGCGTCAACCGTTTCCAAACTGGTCAATTGGGCCACCGTCGCCGCTAAAGCCGACTCTTTAGCCCCATGGGTAACAATCACTAAATCGGCTGCGTCACCCTCCACTGCCGACTGCCTAACCTCACCGATTGAAACCTTCTGAGCAGCAAAAACACTTGCTACTGCGCTGAGCACGCCGGGACGGTCAGCCACCCGTAACCGTAGTTGATAACGGGTGGTTGCTTCACCAATTGGTAAAGCTGGTAAAGCCGCATGGGCTGTTTCGCCAGGGCCAGTAACGCCTGCCAGATGATTACGGGCCACCGCCACAACATCACCAACCACCGCTGAACTGGTTGGTACACCACCGGCACCTTGGCCGTAAAACATCAGATCGCCGGCTGCTTCAGCCTGCACAAAAACAGCGTTGAAAGCACCATGAACCGAAGCCAAAGGATGGTTGACCGGCACCAAAGCTGGGTGAACGCGCGCAATCAAACCGGCCTGGCCATTGCTGTCAGTCACCTTTTCAACCACTGCCAATAGTTTGATGACGTTACCGCCAGCGGCGGCCGCCGCCACATCAGCCGACGTAATCTCCGTAATACCTTGACGGTGCACATCGGTCAAAGCAACCCGCGAATGGAAAGCTAAGGAAGCCAAAATGGCAGCTTTCGCGGCGGCATCGTACCCTTCGACATCAGCGGTCGGGTCGGCTTCCGCGTAACCTAAACGTTGCGCCCGAGTCAGTGCCTGATCATATGGCAAATCATGGCGAGTCATCTGATCAAGCACATAGTTGGTGGTGCCGTTGACAATGCCGAGAATGCGTTGCACATTGTCGCCCGCCAATGATTCGCGCACACCGCGCACAATCGGTATGGCGCCAGCTACCGCTGCCTCATAGTACAAATCAACACCAGCATCGGCGGCCGCTTGGTAAAGCGCCGGACCATCAACTGCTAGCAACGCCTTATTGGCAGTGACCACCGATGCTCCAGCGTCAATCGCTTGGCGGATAAGGCTGCGTGCCGGTTCAACACCACCAATCAGCTCCACTGCAATATCACAGTCTTCGAGCAGTTCAGCAGCGTTTTCGGTAACTTTTGGCAGCCAACTGCTGGCGGCAGCGACGGCTGGTTCCTGACGGTTTTTGACCGCCACACCAATCAGTTTTAAGCCAATTCCGGCACGTGCTGACAGTTCAGCAGCTTGGTTCACTAAGAGGCGACCAACTTGCGATCCAACTACCCCAAAACCGAGCAGGGCAACCCGCAACGACCGACTAGCGGCATGACTCATCTGAAAACTCCTTGTATACGGCCTATCCGGCGAGCAACACTAACAAACTGCCTCTAAGGGTGGCACAAAACAGGGGCTTTGTGCCAGTTGGTGACCATCGCAGCAAGCCTGACAGCCGCGCTGCCACAGCGGTTCAGCGGTGTAGCGCTTGCCAGATTTCGTCTGCCAGTTTCGGCCCGATCCCTTTAACCTGGGCAATCTCTTCAGGTTGGGCTGTACGCAGGCGTTTCAAAGAACCAAAATGACGCAATAACAGTTGGCGGCGACTAGCCCCGACACCGGCAATGCTGTCAAGCAGTGATGCTGCCGTCATCGCTTTTGAACGTTTTTGCCGGTGATAGGTGATGGCGAAGCGGTGGGCTTCGTCACGTAACCGTTGCAGCAAATACAAGCCTTGCGAAGCTCTCGGTAAGATCACCGGAAAATCTTGCCCCGGCAAATACACCTCCTCAAGGCGTTTTGCCAGTCCCGCCAAAGCCACCTCGGTTTGGCCTTGCTCAGCCAAAGCGCGGGCGGCTGCCGCAACTTGGGGAGCGCCGCCATCGACCAAAACGAGGTGGGGACGGTAAGCAAACTTCGGTGGCGCTGCCGCCTGTTCCAGCTCAGCTGATGCCGCCCGGTTGTCGGTTGTTGAACTTGTCTCAACCGCCGCCAACTGGCTGGTCAGACGGGCAAAACGACGCGATATGACTTCATGGATCGCTGCCGTATCATCAGTGGCGCCTTGGCCATCTCCGCCGCGAATCGCAAATCGGCGATACTCGGCTTTGCGTGCCAAACCATCCTCAAACACCACCATTGAAGCGACCTGATGCGTGCCCTGGGTGGTTGAAATGTCATAGCATTCGATCCTCAGCGGTGCCTCGGCTAAGCCGAGCGCCTGCTCAATTTGCCGCAAAGCCTCAGAACGAGCCGTTAGATCGCTGCTGCGACGCAGCTTGTGTAAGTGTAAAGACTGCTCCGCGTTGTCTTGCAAACGTTGCACTAGTTCTTTTTTTTCACCGCGTTGCGGCACTCGCAAAACCACTTTGCTGCCGCGTTCAGCTTGCAGCCAGTCGGTCAACTGTTGGGCTGGCCAGGGCATGGTTGGCAGCAGAATTTCGGGGGGAATTGGCACCTGGCCATCCCCATAAACTTGCTGCAACAGTTGCGCCACCAACTGCGCGGTAGTCAAGTCTTCAACTTTTTCAACAAACCAGCCGCGCCCGGAACGCACGCGGCCTTCACGCACCACAAACAACTGGGCGCAAGCCTCCAAATGGTCTTGCGCAAAACCGAAAACATCGCAGTTTGTGCCATCAGCTAACACCATCACATTGCGTTCATTCACCTTAGTCAAAGCTGCCGCCTGATCACGCAACCGGGCAGCTTGTTCAAAGTCCAGCGCGCTAGCTGCTTGGCGCATTTGCTTTTCAAGCTCAGTGATATAGCGGCTTTGATCACCGGCCATAAAACGACACAACTCCAACGCTAATTCGCGGTGAGCAGCCTGGTCGATTCGACCAATGCAAGGTGCCGCACATTTTGCAATATGCCCCAACAAACAGGGTCGACCTTGTTTTTGACTGCGCTGAAAAACCGTTTGACTGCATGAGCGGATTGGGAAAGCGAGCAGCAAACAGTCCAAGGTTTGGCGGATTGCCCAAACTTGTGGGAAAGGCCCAAAGTAACGGTCGCCATCGCGTTTAGCAGACCGGGAGACCTGCGCTCGCGGATAGCTTTCACTGAGGGAAACACACAGGTAGGGATAGCTTTTGTCGTCACGGAATTTGATGTTGAAACGTGGTTCAAACTGTTTGATCCAGGTGTACTCTAAAGCCAAGGCTTCAACTTCGGTAGCCACCGATGTCCATTCAACATTGGCGGCAGCATTGACCATTTGACGGGTGCGCGGATGCAAACCTGACTGGTCTTGAAAGTAAGAGTTGAGACGGTTGCGCAGATTCTTGGCCTTACCAACATAGATGACCCGGCCTTCAGCGTCGCGGAAACGATACACCCCAGGGTGGGTGGGGATCTGCCCGGCAGGCGGTCGGTAAGATGCAGGATTAGCCACCTCACCAGCCTAAGCCTGCCGGGCACCAAGTTGTTGAGAATTGCCTAGCCTGCCGCCCAACTCGCCCCACCACAGTTTGGGCCAGGTCCGGATTCTGCTGGGAATTGCCTAGCCTGCCGCCCAACTCGCCCCGATCGTCCACTGCCACGCCAGTTTGATCAGCCAAATTGGTTAGCCAGCGGACGGTGCGCGCTAGCTTTTATGCATCTTTCACTAAATTTTCACACCATAATTGTTGCTAAATCGTGACCAAGCGGTAGAGTATGTCAGTCACCTGTAATCGAGTACCTATGAGGGAGACGTTGATGCCAGTGCGCGACGCTGACGCTTTGCCGTTCGCTGCACCCACTGTTCCCCTGACCCGTCAGGCCCTTCGCCAAGCCCGTTTACGCTGCGATGACACCGCAAGTTTTGTACCACCAACCGCCAGTTTTGTACCACCAACCACCAGTGCCGGTCGCGCTGGCGCTTGCCTACCGCCCCCCCAGTTACCTCGCCTAACCAGCCGAGACAGCGCTGGCGGCGTCAAACTGGCCGCCTGGTTGTCAACCTCCCCCAGCCCACCGACGAGCCCTGCCCTGCCACGTCCCCACCGGCCAAACCCGCCGGTGGTTCAGCGCCAGATTCAGCCAGTCCCCCCACCACCGGCATCGGGCGTATTGACCAGGGCAATGTTGCGCCAAGCGCGCGGCGGGCCAATCGCTGTCGATGACGCAAAACTGGCTAGCGTTGCTCGCCCACCTGGCCGTCACACAGCAGCCTTGCCGGTGGTCACGCCAGCTGCACCGACGCCAGTTAATGCCAGCTCCGACATGGCTGAACCAACCGCCGCCACCACTGGCGCGCTACCGGTGATTGCCCCAACTGCTGACGATTCTTTTACCGAATACATTGCTGCCCGCTGCATCAACTTCCAACCGTTGACACTGCCCACAGTCGAACCGCAAACTAGCCGCAGCATTGCTCAGGCTTTAGCTCAGCGCGGCGTAGCAGCCGGCAACCAATTAGCTAAAGCTGCCCGTCAGCTGCCAA